>JAOUIN010000127.1 GCA_029883965.1 Betaproteobacteria bacterium | reverse complement strand
TAGCGCCGGTGTTCGCGCAATGCCTGCACATAATCCGCAGCCTGGAACAGGCACGCCGGCAGTATGCGTCCCAGAAAATCACGACCGAAATCGCCGGGCCGTGCGATCAACTGGTCCTGATGGATTGCAAAAATTTCACTCTCGCCGATGATGACCTTGATATCCAGCCCGTCCATCATTGGTCGCGCGCGGCAGTCCTCGATTTTCGCGCCCAGCCTCCCGAATACCCGGATCGCCTCGTCGAGGGCGGCGGCATGGTCCGGGTGTGCCGGCAGATCCTCCTCCCAGTAGTGCCGCAGCACGCCGATTTTCAATCCGCGGATGTCGGGATCCAGGGCTGCGCGGTAATCGGGAATTTTCTGGCGAATGCTGCCGGCGTCCCGCGCATCGTAACCGGCGATGGCCTGCAGCAGGATGGCGCAGTCTTCGGCGCTGCGCGCCATCGGGCCGCAGTGATCAAAGGTAAACGAATTGGGAATCACGCCGGCACGGCTCACCAGGCCATAGGTCGGCATCAGGCCGGTAATGCCGCAGAATGATGCCGGCCCGCGGATCGATCCCCCGGTATCGGACCCCAGGGCCGCCGGCGTCAGCCCTGATGCAAGGGCTGCACCCGATCCGCTCGACGAGCCGCCGGTGAAATGCGCGAGATTCCAGGGATTGCGGGCCGGCGGCCACGGCAGATCGAACGACGGCCCGCCATGCGCAAACTCGTGAGTCTGCAGTTTGCCAAGCAACACTGCGCCCGCGTTGCGGAGCTTCCGGGTGGCCGTAGCATCGGCGGCCGGCCGATTGTCCGCGCAGATTTTCGAGCCGCCGGAGGTCAGTATGCCCTTGGTGTTGTAGATGTCCTTCAGCGCAAACGGAATCCCGTGCAACGGCCCGCGGTAGTTGCCGCGGGCAATCTCTCTTTCGGCAGCTCCGGCCTGTTTACGCGCGAGATCTGCGGTCACCGTGATAAATGCATTGATCTGCGGATCCAGCACCGCGATTCGCGACAGCATCGCATCGGTCAGTTCAACCGGCGACACCGCCCTCGATTCGATCAGTCGCGCTGTTTCAGCGATGCCCAGGAAATGCAGATCAGATGTGGTCATATTTCGTCCTCCAAAAAAACATGCCATTCGGCGGGTCCTGCGCTGGTGTTTTAATCCGCGACCACGCAGCAGCGCACACGCAGCAGCGTCGAGTTCCCCGCCCTATTCAAATCCGGGATGCGTGTCTCCCCAGTTCACAGCCTGCTCATAGGCATACGCCGTCCGGTACAGCACGGCTTCGCTGAACGGTTTTCCGACCAGTTGCATGCCGAGCGGCAGGCCGGATTTCGAGAACCCGACCGGAACCGACATGGCCGGACCGCCTGTGACATTGAACGGCGCCCGCGCCTGCCGTCCGTAGGTGTATTCCACCTGCTCGTCGTCGTCGATGCGGCACGGCAGGTCCATTGCACTTGCAGTAATGATGACATCGACGTCGGCAAACAAGGCATTGAAGGACTGACTGAGCTTGCGGCGCACCCGGTTGGCATTGATGTAGTCTGCCGCTTTCATGAAGGCGCCGGTCAACAATCGCTGGCGCGTACGGTCGCCATAGTCCTCGGGTTTGTCCCGAAGCCATGCTTCGTGTATCGCGTACGCCTCGCTGGTCAAAATGATGCGATTGCATCCCAGATATTCCTGCAGGGAGAACGTGTTGATCTCCCGCACTTTTGCGCCCTCCTTTTCCAGCACCTGCACTGCGGCTTCGATGCCTGCAACCACTTCGGGATCTGCCACCATGTCCTTGTTGTAAAAATGGCGCAGCACACCAATACGCAGGCCCTTGATACCTGAGTCAATTCCGGACGCAAATCCGCTTGATTCTGACTTTACGCTTCCCGGGTCCTGTGGATCGTGGCCGGCAATCACGTCGAGCATTAGCGCGTTGTCCCTGACACCACGGGTGAGCGGCCCGACATGATCGAGCGAAAACGCCAGCGGCACCACGCCGCTCCGGCTGACGAGGCCATACGTCGGCTTCATGCCAACAACACCGCACATCGTCGCCGGATTGCGTATCGAGCCGCCGGTATCGGTGCCGATCGCCGCCGGCAGAAATCCGGCGGCCGTCGCGGCGCCGGAACCGCTGGAGGATCCGCCGCAAAAATGCTCCCGGTTCCACGGATTTCTTGCGGGCGGCCACGGCAGATCAAAACACGGGCCGCCCAGCGCAAACTCATGGGTCGACAGTTTGCCCATGAAAACACCGCCGCCTGCGCGCAGACGTTGCGTCACAAAGGCATCCGATTTCGCGACATTGTCAATCAGTATCCTGGAATGCGCGGTCGTCGGCAGGCCGGCGTAATCAACAATGTCCTTGAGTCCATAGGGCACGCCATGAAACGGGCCGCGCCACTCGCCGCGCATGATCTCGGCTTCGGCGGTTTGCGCATCCTTCATGGCAATTTCCGGAGTAAACCGCAGAAACGCATTTAATGACGGATCATGTTTTTCAATGCGTGCAATCAATGCGTTCGTGTATTCAACCGGGGACAGTTTTTTTTCGCGCAGCAACGGCACTGCATCCGCGACGCCGAGGTAAGCAAGGTCTTTCATTTCGCGCCACTCCTCTCGGCGCTGAAAACAACTGCGGGCTCATCGCCCGGCACCAGTGCGAACGTCTTCAAGGCGGATTTGTGCTTGCGGGCGGTGGCCGCCGCGAGAGGCAATTGCTCAAGCACTTCGGGCGCCGCATTCTCCAACCCGATATCGGCCGCAAGACGCTGCGATTCGCTTGCCGGTTTATCCATTATCTGAACCTCCTCATTACATACCGCAAGAACATGATTCTGCGGACAAAAAAACACCGCTGACTCAAAAAATAATCGGCATCGTTGCAGCAGGTTGCCGATGCAACTCATTGTCGCTATTCTTCAGGGACACTACAACGTGTTCGAGGAGAAAGTACCGTGAACATAAAATTGTGTCTTGCCAAAATACTGGCCGCATCAATGCTGTCCACGCTGTGGATCGCGCCGGCGATCAGCGCCGCATGGCCTGACCGGCAGATCCGCATCATCATTCCATGGTCGCCCGGCGGCAGCACCGACATCGTCGGCCGCATCGTTGCACCGGACATGAGCAAAAGACTGAAGCAGCAGGTCATCATCGACAACCGGCCGGGTGCCGGCAGCATCGTCGGCCTGCAGCTGACGGCACAGGCACCGGCGGACGGCTATACCTTCATGCTCACGTCCACGGGGTATGGCTTCCTGATCCAGAAAACGAATGTTGATCTGGTAAACACGCTGGATCCGTCCGCTATGCTTGGCGTTGCCGACAGTGCACTCGTAGTACACCCTTCATTGCCGGTCAGCACGGTGAAGGAATTGATTGACCTCGCAAAGCAGCGGCCGGGCAAACTCAATTACTCCTCGTCCGGCATCGGCGGATTTCCGCACATGAATACGGAACTCTTCAAGCTCATGACCGGCACCAACATGGTCCACGTGCCATTCAAGGGCGGCGGACCGGCAATTGCCGACACGGTCGCAGGACACACCCAGGTACATCTCGGTTCACTGCCTACCGAGATCGCGCACATACGCGCCGGCAAACTCAAAGTGCTCGCAGTAGGCGGCAAGAAACGCAATCCCGTCCTGCCGGACGCTCCGACCATCAGCGAAACCGTGCCCGGCTATGTCACCTTCATCTGGTACGGTTTGTTCGCCCCCAAGAACACACCAACCGACCTGATCGCGCGCATGAACGCCGCCGTCAGTACAACGGTCATGTCGCCGGAAATCGTGCAGAAACTCGACGCCCAGGGTGTTGAGGCATCAACGATGTCTCCTGCGGAATTCGACAAATTCATGCGCGACGAAACCAAAAAATGGCTGGATGTCATCCAGCGCGCCGGCATCAAAGCCGAATGATGAAGTAACCTTTCTGGTACAGAGGGCGCCATCATGGCGCCCTCCGCAGTTCCTGTCCTGTCACACCGGTGTAACGCCATGCATAACCGACTCTCCGCCTGTGAAGCCTCCAGGAAAATCGCCGCTGGCGAATTGACCGCGGAAAAACTCACAGCCTCATGCCTCGAACGCGTCGCCGAACGGGAAACGGACGTGCAGGCCTGGGCCTTTATCGATCCGGACACGGCCATCAAGCAGGCCCGCTTACTGGATCAGCAGCCACGACGTTCCCGGTTGCACGGCATTCCATTCGGCATCAAGGATGTCATCGACACCCATGACATGCCGACGCAGTACGGATCGAAAATCTACGAAGGCAACCAGCCCGGCTGCGACGCGGCCTGTGTCGCACAGATTCGCGAATTCGGCGGGTTGATCATGGGCAAAACGGTATCCACGGAATTCGCGACGCGACAACCCAACAAGACGCGGAATCCACTGAATCCGGCGCACACACCCGGTGGTTCGTCCAGCGGTTCAGCCGCTGCAGTGGCCGATTTCATGGTGCCCATTGCACTGGGCACTCAGACCTCATCATCGATTGTCCGTCCCGCTGCCTATTGCGGCGTCGTCGGCTACAAACCGTCGTTCGGCCTGATCAATCGCGCAGGCCTCAAATTCCTGTCCGAATCGCTCGATACCATCGGCAGCCTCACGCGCACCATTCCCGACGCCGCGTTGATCGTGGAAGAACTATCCGGCCTGACGCCCACTTCGTTCGAGGGGGTCGACAAGCTCCGGCCACGAATCGGCTTGTGCCGCACGCCGTGGTGGAATGCCGCAGATGACGCGAGCAAAGCCAATCTCGAGCAGGCGGCGCGCACGCTCGCTGGCGCAGGAGCACGCGTCGCTGACGTGACGCTTGATGATTCATTTGCTGCGCTTGATGGCATCCAAATTGAGCTCAGTTCGTACGAATTTAATCGTGCACTGACGTTTGAACGCACGCATCACGCGGATCTGATTTCACCACATCTGCTCGGCCGGATCGCGGCCGGCGGCAAAGTGACCCGACAACGCTATGAGGAATGTGTAACTGCCACGCGGCAGGCCCGACAGCGCATCGCGGATATATTCCGGGATTTCGACATTCTGATTTCACCGAGCGCCCCGGGCGAAGCGCCCGGCATCGACAGCACCGGCGAGCCGATTTTCGGACTGCTGTGGACGCTGCTGCGGCTGCCGTGCCTGACACTGCCATGCGGCCATGGACCGTCGGGACTGCCGCTGGGGATTCAGTTCATCGCGGCATCCGGACAGGACAAGGCGCTTTTTCTAAACGCAGAGTGGTCTATGCGCAACCTGCAGCGCGACTGACCAGTTTACCGCCCGAGCGAAAACCGCGCAGTTCAGTGCAAGTGCGCCCGAGCATGCGTCTCTTCTTCGGCTTCGTCCGCTGGCTCTTCTTCAGCGCCGTCGGTCACCTGCTCCGGCGCATCATCGGATTCCTCTTCCGGATCCATGACACCTTCAGCCATGCTGGCTGATTGCGCCGACAGTGCCGCGGCCAGGTCAATGTCCGGGTTGGTCGTCTGCTGCTCCACGAGGCTGCCCAGCTCCGTCAGCGGCGGCAGTTCTTCCAGCGAGCGCAGATTCAGATCGTCAAGGAACGACCGGGTCGTCGCGAAGATTTCCGGGCGGCCCGGCACTTCACGGTGGCCGATGATGTCGATCCAGCCGCGCGCTTCGAGTGCCTTGAGAATGCCGGGCGACACCGTCACGCCGCGGATTTCCTCGATGTCACCCCTTGTAACTGGTTGTTTATAAACGATAATTGCCAATGTCTCGAGCACAGCTCGAGAATACTTCGGCGGCTTCTGCGGGTCGAGGCGGTCCAGAAACTTCTGCGATTCCGGGCGCGCACGAAAGCGCCAGCCGGATGCCACGCTGACCAGCTCGACGCCGCGGCCTTCCCAGTCGCCCTTCAGATCATCGAGCACCTTGCGCAGCGTGTCGTTGTCGAGCTTTTCATCAAAAAGTTTTTTCAGCGCGATCAGCGACATCGGTTCCGACGTCACCAGCAGCGCGGTCTCCAGCACATGCTTGATGTGGGCCAGATCCAGGCTGCCCGCTTCGGCCTGCTCTTCGGCGCCGGCGTCGGCATCCATTTCAGTATCTTCTGCGGTGTTTTCTGACATGTTGTTCATTGCACGGCCGCCATCGGGCTGCCTTTGAGTTTGACGTAAATCGGCGAGTAAGCCTGTTCCTGGCTGACCTCGATGAGAATTTCCTTGGCCAGTTCCAGCACCGCCAGAAAACTGACCACAAGTACCGGAACGCCCTGCTCGGGTGTGAAAAGGCGGGCGAACTCGACATACCCTTCCGTCTGCAGGATGCGCATGATCCGGGTCATGTGCGCGCGCACCGACAGTTCTTCGCGCGTGATCTTGTGGTGCCGGTTGATCGCGGCGCGCTGCAGCAATCCCAGCCACGCCAGCTTCAGGTCATCGACATTCACATCGGGCAGCCGCAGCGACGCTTCGCGCTCGAACAGCACCTGCACTACGGTGAAATCGCGGCCTGCCTGCGGCATTTCGTTGAGTCCCTGTGCCGCCAGCTTCATCTGCTCGTATTCCATCAGGCGACGCACCAGCTCGGCGCGCGGATCCTCCTCGAGCTCGGTATCCGTGGGTCGCGGCAACAGCATGCGCGACTTGATCTCGATCATCATCGCCGCCATCAGCAGGTACTCTGCCGCAAGCTCCAGCTGCGTGGTGCGCATCAGCTCGACGTATTCGAGATACTGCAGCGTCAGCTTC
>JAOUIN010000007.1 GCA_029883965.1 Betaproteobacteria bacterium | reverse complement strand
ATTTTGTGACCGCGATCAAGGCGCTCAAACCGACGGCGATCATCGGTGTGGCCGCAGTCGGCGGCACGTTCACACGCGAGGTGCTCGAGGAGATGGCGCGCATCAACAAGCAACCCATCGTGTTTGCCTTGTCGAATCCGACCTCACAGGCGGAGTGCACCGCGGAGGAGGCCTATCGCTGGACCAAGGGCCGCGCATTGTTTGCGTGCGGCAGCCCGTTCGATCCGGTGCAGCTTGGCGGTCAGACGTTTGTGCCGCGCCAGGGCAACAATTCCTATATTTTTCCCGGCGTCGGCCTCGGCGCGATCGTGTGCAAGGCCGCGCGCATCACCGACGACATGTTCATGACCGCTGCGCACACGCTGGCGCATCTGGTGACCGAGTCCGATCTGGCGCAGGGCAGCCTGTATCCTTCGCTGCCGCGGATCCGCGAGGTTTCGGCGCATATTGCGGCGGCGGTGGCCAACGTCGCCCACAAGGGCGGCTACGCCACACTGCCTAAACCGGGCGACGTGCTAAAGGACGTCGAGAGCCGGATGTACGATCCGCATCAGTAGTAGCGTGCCGGCGTTTTACGAGGCCGCGGCGACCTTGCGTGCGGACGTGTCGATGGCGGCGTTGACCTGCGGCATGACTTTTTCCGCCATCAGTTCCATCGAACGTTTTGCGAGGGTCGGATCGACCCAGTCCATGCCGGCATAGACGATTTCGCCGAAGTCGCCAACTTCTTCGCGCAGCGCGAGGATCTGGTCTGCAACCTTGTTCGGGCTGCCACAGAGTACGAGTTTGTTGACCATGTAGTCGCTGGTCAGCTCGCTGTCGTTCTGTTCTGCATGGGTCTTGAAAATCGCCTGCCGCTTCGAGATAAACATCTTGCGCAGCATCAGCTCCCAGTAATAGCGGTAGGGACTGTTGCTGTCTTCCAGGCCGTAGCGCCGCGCGGTGTGGTCGTCGTCGGCGACAAAAATCGTGCGCGCGATACGCCAGTCTGCCGGATTCGCAGTCTGGCCCACGCTGTTCTTGCCCTCGGCGTAGTTGGTCCAGTGCGAGGGCAGGTATTTGGACAGCAGAAAATTCGCGGACAGTGGATGGAAGTCGCGGGCGCCCATTGCAATGACGCCTTTTGAACCCGGCGCGACCACGGTGCCGACAATTTCGGGGCGCGGCTGCTGGAAGGTTTTGTACATCTGGCCGCGACCGACGCTGTCGTTCTGCGTGGTGGCGGTGGTGACCTTGAAGCGGTTGCCCGGCAGGTCGATGTCGTAAGGGACGCTGCGCTCCCAGATGGCGAGGATGACATCGATCGCTTCGGCAAAGAGCTTGTTGCGATCCTCCCCGAGCATGCCCAGCGCTTCGGCATCCGATGGCAGTGCGCCGGGACTGACGCCGAAAATGAAGCGGCCCTGTGCGAGGTGGTCGAACATTGCCGCGTGTGCGGCGATCAGTGTCGGGTGCGTGTGCGACAGGTTGGAGGTGCCGGTCGCGAGCATGATGTTTTTGGTCTGGTGGATCAGCGTCGCCAGGAAAATGAAACTGTTGGTGACGTTTTCCGATTTTTCGGTCAGGTGTTCGCCGACAAAGGCGTCGTAAAAGCCGAGTTTGTCGGCGAGGATGATGGCTTCGCGGTCTTCCTGCAGCGTGACCGCAGGCGCACGCTCGGACGGATGCAGCGGCATCGTGAAAAAACCCAGACGCATGATGAATGATTCCCCCTGGTAGGTGTGCGCAAACGGTGATTGCGCCGCAACGATTCAATGTAACATCGTGCCATCGACATTCGCAATGAAAGCCGCATATGAACCTGGACGCGATGAAACCGGGCCTCACAGCCAGCACTGAGATCATGGTCGGCACGCGCGACACCGCGCCGCATGTCGGCAGCGGCAAGATCAAAGTGCTGGCGACGCCGGTGCTGGTGATGCTGCTGGAGGAAGCGGCACTGAACGCGGTGGAGGGCCTGCTGCCGCCGGGACACCAGACCGTGGGTACGCGGCTTGACATCAGCCATACGGCAGCGACACCCGTCGGCATGCGTGTTACCGCGCACGCCGAGGTGACCAAAGTCGACGGGCGCAAGCTGATTTTCCGCATATGGGCCGATGACGAGATCGAGCAGATCGGCGCAGGCACGCATGAACGCATCATCGTCAACGTCGAACGGTTTGATGTCCGCACCCAGGCCAAGGCGGCAGGGGCGATAAAAAAATAGTTAATTAAAACAACCGCTTATATTTATTCTTCCGACTCGGTATGGTACGTCCGTCATTGATCCGCTATGCGTGGCTGTCGATCGCCACGGCGATTGCGACCATCCTGCTCAAGGGGACGGCGTGGTGGATGACGGGTTCCGTCGGGCTGTTGTCGGACGCCATCGAATCCTTCGTCAATCTTGCCGCGGCGATGATGGCATTGTGGATACTCGCAGTGGCCGCCGCACCCGCCGACGACGGATATGCGCACGGGCACACCAAGGCGGAATATTTTTCGAGCGCGTTCGAGGGTCTGCTGATCGTGGTTGCCGCGCTGAGCATTGCCTATGCCGCGGTGGACCGGTTGCTGCATCCGCAGCCGCTGGCGTCGGTCGGCATCGGGCTGCTGGTGTCGGTGATTGCCTCGGTCATCAATTTTGCGACCGCACGCGTACTGCTGAAAGTGGGGCACGAGCAGCATTCGATCGTGCTCGAGGCGGATGCTCATCATCTGATGACCGATGTCTGGACTTCAGCCGGCGTCATCATCGGTGTAGCCCTGGTGTGGCTGACCGGCTGGCTGTGGCTGGATCCGGTCATCGCGCTGTGCGTGGCCGTGAATATCGTGTGGACCGGGTGGCAGCTGATGCACCGCTCGGCCGAGGGGCTGATGGATGCGTCGCTGCCCGCGGACAAGGTTTCGGACATCGAGGCCGTGCTGGACCGTTATCGGGGGCAGGGATTGGATTTTCATGCCCTGCGCACGCGCCTGGCCGGCAGCCGCGCCTTTGTCACCGTGCACGTGCTGGTGCCGGGACGATGGACGGTACAACTGGGGCACGACTGGTGCGAGCGCATTGAAAAGGACATCCGCGTCGCAGTTCCGCACGCGCATGTGCTGACGCATCTGGAGCCGGTCGAGGATCCGGCGTCGATGCTGGATCAGGAACTGGACCGGCCGGATTGCTGACCGGCCGAGGTCGGGCCGGCGCTATTCCCGCGGCGTGCGCTCGTCCGTGATGACGGTTTCGACGACTTTGTACTCGCCTTCGACGAAAGAGTCCCGCTGTTCGCGCTCCAGCTTGCGCTTGAGCCACCAGAAGCGCAGCAGGATTACGCCGGCGAGGATGGCGCCGGCCACCAGTGCGATGCCGATGAAAAAGAATGCTGCGACCAGGACCACCAGCCCGAGTACGAAAAACACGATGCGCTCGAGCAGGCTGGCCTGCGGGCGGTTGAGGATGCGAATGCGGGGGTCGTGCTGTTGATTCATGGTCTTGCGGTCTCCTTGAACCGGTCAGACCGCGGCCGGGCGTCAGCGTTCAATAATCCGGGTTGTAGCTTTTGATGATGACGCCGCCGGATTTTTCATCGGGTTCCAGTTCCAGCAGTTTGCGGGCATGAGCTTCGTCGAGCAGTTTGCTGAATGAGCGGAAGCCGTAATAGGTTTCGTTGAAGCCGGGCTGGCGGCGTTTGAGCGCCTGCTTGACCATGGAGCCCCAGATTTTTTCCTCAGCGCCGCGTTCGGTGAACAGCGCCTCCACGGTTTCCATGACCAGGTCCAGCGCCTCGGCCTTCTTGCCGCCGGTGTCTTTTTCGCCGCCGTCCTTGTCGCTGCTGTCAGCGTTCGCGGTCTTTGCAGTGGCTGACCTGGAGGCACGTTTTTTCTGGCTCTGCTGCTTCTTGGCTTTCTCGCGGGCGAGGTCGTCGTAATAAATGAATTCGTCGCAGTTCGAGATCAGCAGGTCGGAAGAGGACTGCTTGACGCCGACGCCGATGACCACCTTGTTGTTCTCGCGCAGCTTGGAGACCAGCGGTGAAAAATCGGAGTCGCCGCTGATGATGACGAAGGTGTCGACATGCGACTTGGTGTAGCAGAGGTCGAGGGCGTCGACCACCATGCGGATGTCCGCGGAATTCTTCCCCGACATGCGCACATGCGGGATTTCGATCAGTTCGAACGCCGCCTCATGCATGGGTTTCTTGAATTCTCGGTAGCGTTCCCAGTCGCAGTAGGCCTTTTTGACGACGATGTCACCCTTGAGCAGCAGGCGCTCAAGCACTTTCTTGATGTCGAAGTCGGAATACTTGGCTTCGCGCACGCCGAGTGCGACGTTCTCGAAATCGCAGAACAGCGCCATGTTGTTGGTATCAGCTGCGGTGCTCACGGCACCTCCTCTCGGGGAATGATCGGCGATTGTGCCGCTTTGCAGGGCATTTGTCGACGCGCATAAAAGTCGATTGTGCCGTAAAGTATCGCTCCGGCACACCGTTAACGGTGATGTCTATTGCAAATGGGGGAGTCGCGGCGTTGGCCGGCGGCCGCAAATTACGGGTAATTATGTCTGATAACAAGAATGACCATCTCGCAGTTCTGTTTGCCGACGTCGCAGAGAGCACTGAGCTTTATCGCGAGATTGGTGATGTGGAGGCGTTGCAGGTCATCAGTGCCTGCCTGACGCAATTGATATCGGTTCTGCCGCAGCATCAGGGGCGGCTGGTCAAAACGATGGGCGACGCCATCATGTGCCTGTTCCCCGATTCCGATTCCGCGGTGGAGGCGGCGGTGGACATGCAGCGGCAGATTGACGCGTTGCAGCCGGGCGGCCGCTCCCTGCAGATCCGTATTGGTCTGCACACCGGGCCGGTCGTCGTGGGCGGTGATGATGTTTACGGGGACACGGTCAATGTCGCAGCCTATCTGGGTGACGCGGCGACGCCGGGACAGATCCTCATCGCCGAGGCGACGGCAGAAGGGCTCAGGACGGAACGCCGGACGGGCGTGCGCCCGATCTTCGACGCGGTATTGAAAGCCACGCTGGCCAAGACTCCGGTCTGCGAAATGCAGTGGCGTGATGACGTCGCCGAGCGTACCCACATCAATTTGCAGATCTCGCGGACCATCCCGGAGGATGCGGGGAGCCTGCTGCTCACGCATGGCCATCAGGAACATCGCGTCGACCACTGGCATTCAATGCTGGTCATGGGGCGCGATGCGGGATGCAATCTGGTGGTGCCCCTCAACGTGGTGTCGCGGCGGCACGCGGCCATCCGCATCGAGCGCACCCAGTTCTATCTTGTGGACCACAGCATCAACGGCACATTTGTCACCCGCGCGAACGGCGAGGAGGTGCATGTGATGCGCCGGGAAATCATGCTGGATGTGAGGGGCGAAATCCGCCTGGGCTACAGCAGGTCCGACCGGCCGGTGCCGCTCATCAGTTTCCGTCGGGACCGGCGTTCAATCTACCGGGTCTGATCCGCGCGAACCGGCAATCAGTCGGCCAGGCCCTTGATGACTGCCGTGCCGTCACGGGCCTGTTTGCGCGCATCCTCGGGTGATTCCCGGCCCAACGCGGTCTGCGCAATCATTTCGTACATGTCGGCGGCGCCCTGCAGAATACGCGGTGTCAGGTTGACGCCTTCAAAGGTCCTGGCGATTTCGAGCATTTCCGGTACCCAGCGGTGTGCCTTGGGCGGCATGACCGACAGCCGGCTGAGTATCCATTTGCGATTATCGGCGAGACTCTCCTGCAATTCCCGGTCCAGCGCGGCATCGACACCGAGCCGGCGCGCAGTCATCAGCATTTCCACGCCGAGTGCGACCGCACCTTTGGTGTACGACGCGTAACACATCTTGATCGCGGAAGCATCGCCGATGCGATCGCTCATGACGCGCACATTGATGCCGGCGCTGCCGAACTGTTCCATCAGCACGGCCTGCGGGCCGGACACATACAGGCGCATGCTCGCTTTTCCGCGCGGCGGCGGGCCGATGATGCCGGCGTCTATGCAGTCACCGCCGGCTGCACGGATGATGCCGTCAATCTCCTGGGCGGTTTGCGGTGCGACCGCGTTGCAGTCGACGAATATGCAGCGGCGACCTGTCGCTGTCATGGCGGCGGCTGCGGCGCGCGCATTGTCCACCGCGGCAGCCGGGTTGAGTATGGACAGCACGACGTCGCAGGTCTCGATGACTTTTTGCATCGTGCCGCAATCGTTCAGGCCGGCTTCGCGGGCAAGGGCCCTGGTGCGCTCGCTGCGACCATCGAGCGCGGTGTGAACCGTGAAGCCGCTGTTGCTGATGCTCTGGGCGACGGCCTGGCCCATATCGCCGGGACTGATGATGCCGATGTGCTGGGGTTTCATGCTGACCTCTAAACGGTTGCAGAGTGACGATGCGATAAAATACAGGGAGCAGCTTTCCCACCACAAGAACAATCTGACCTTTTTTGATGCGGATGTCGCAACTGGATTGCCCCATATCAGTCCGGCTCCCTGAGCGCGGAGTCTGACCTCATCGTGGCACCGATTCTCCGGATTGTCCTGCTCAGCATACTGACGCACACCGCCTACAAGGGCAGCAAGGTGCTGATGTCGCTGTCGGCGCTGGAACTGGGCGCCAACGAGTTCTTTGTTGGCATGCTGTTTTCAACGTATGCGCTTTTCCCGCTGTTGCTGTCGGTATATGCCGGCAAGATCTCCGACCGCGTCGGCTTTCGCGCACCCATGCTGTTCGGCACGGTGGGCCTGTTCATCGGCTTGGCCTTGCCGTTTCTGTTTTTCCGGCTGGAGGCGTTGTACATCGCCGCCGCACTGATCGGCTTCTGCTACATCTTCTATACCGTCGCCATACAGCATCTGATCGGCGCGATGGCCGAAGGCACGGACCGGACCCGGAATTACAGCTGGTTCAGCCTCGGCATCGGCATGACCGCGTTGCTGGGTCCGACCTCGGCGGGTTTCCTGATTGATGCAGTGGGGCATCGGGCAACGTTCGTCGTGCTCGCAGCGATGCCGGTGTTGCCGGTGCTGCTGCTGAGCCTGTGGGCGGGTTTTCTGCCGGGGACTTCGCATGCGCCGGTGAGCAAGGCGGACAAGGCCGGACATCGCGTCGGCGACCTGGTGCGCAACCGGCCGTTGCGTCGCGCGCTGATCACCGCGGGCATCATTGAGACAGGACTGGAGCTGTATAACCTGCTGCTGCCGATTTACGGTCACCGCATCGGCTTGAGTGCGTCGGAAATCGGCCTGATCCTGGGCGCGTTCGGTCTGGCGCTGCTGGTCGTCCGGGCGCTGATGCCGCACCTGATCAAACGCTCCAGCGAAGAGCGCGTACTGGCAGCGTCGCTGCTGCTGGCAACAGGTGTGTGTGTGGTTTTTCCGTTCGTCACCAGTTTTGTTGCGTTGCTGGCAATCTCGTTCGTGCTGGGCATGGGCCTCGGTTGCGGCAGCCCGCTGTCGATGATGCTCGCTTACAATCGCGCGCCGGCGGGGCGTTCGGGTGAAGCCATGGGATTGCGCCAGATGGTCAACAAGGGTACGGAAATCCTGGTGCCTTTCGTATTTGGCTCATTGAGCACGGCGTTCGGCATGGTGCCGGTGTTCTGGCTCGATGCCGTGTTGCTGGCCGTTGCCGCGGGCATGATGCGCAAGGATGCTGCCGCCATCAGGAAACCGCCGGAGTAGCAAGACCCGCGATACTTTCACGGGCGGCGTGCCGTAGCAACTTCGGTGTGACCGTTGCATTGCTGGACTTTGGCGCGGCGTCGTTTAACATGGCGCCGCCACCTTTGACGGATCGCATCTGCGCGGGCTGTGGCGGGCATCAGGACATGATTTAAATATCAATTAAATCAATATGTTATGTGTATCCAGCGCATGCGAGAACAGCCGTCGCACAAGGGGGGAACAGCGGTGCGTATGAAAAATCACTTTCTTGCATGTGCGCTGGCAGCGTTGATGGCATGCACCGGCGCGGCGGATGCGGCGGCACCCGACGCGGTGCATTTCATGAGCGCAGACGGGACGACCCGGCTGACCGGCTATGTGTTCATGCCCGACAAGCCCGGACCGCATCCCGCTGTCGTGATGTTGCACGGGCGCGCGGGACCTTATTCGTCGCTGAAGCGCGGCCAGCACAATGCGGATGCACTGACGCTGCGTCACAAAATGTGGGGCAATTTCTGGGCGTCGCGCGGCTACCTCGCGATCCATGTCGACAGTTTCGGGCCGCGCGGTTACGGGGATGGTTTCGGCAGGCACAGTTACAGCAGCCGGCCGCTGAACGTGAGTGAACAGGCGATACGGCCGCTGGATGCCTACGGTGCGCTCGCGTACTTGCGCAGCCGCGGCGATGTGCTGCCCGACCGCATCGGTGTGCAGGGCTGGTCCAACGGCGGCATGACCGTACTGGCTGCGATGGGACCGCAGCCGCCGGGACTGCAGGCACCGACCCCGGAACGCGGGTTTCGCGCTGCGATTTCGCAATATCCGGGCTGTCGCGCCCAATTGGCAGAAACAGGTTACCTGCCGTACGCGCCGTTGCTGTTGACGGTTGCCGAGGACGACGACGAAGTGTCGCCCGACGTATGCAGGAACCTGGCGGAAACGCTGCGCAGTCGCGGCGCGCCGCTGGAGTTCGTCTGGTACGATGGTGCGCACCATGCCTATGATGATCCGGGCAAGACCAAGCAGAGTCACGAGCCGAACCGGCTCGCGTTGCAGGATACGTTGAAACGTGCCGAGAATTTTTTCGCGCAGCATCTGCGGCGCTGACCGGATACGGGCTGTGAATGCCATCAGGATGATGTTGCGACGGCTGTTTCTGGTATTGGCCGTCGTATGCTGTATCCCGGCTTTGCACGCGGCCGATTCGTCACGTTCGGCGGTGGCTTCTGCGCATCCGCTGGCCACGGCGGCGGGAACGGCGACACTTGCGCGCGGCGGCAACGCGTTTGACGCTGCTGTTGCTGTGGCAGCAGCGCTGGCGGTCGTCGAACCTTATTCATCAGGACTGGGTGGCGGGGGTTTCTTCCTGCTGCATCGCGCGTCCGACCGGCATCAGGTAATGATCGATGCGCGCGAAACCGCGCCGTCCGGCATCGAGGTCAGGCACTTTTTTGATGCACAGGGCCGGCCGATCAAGGATGCGACCACGCGCGGCGGCACTGCGGCGGCAATTCCCGGTCTGCCCGCGGGCATTGCCCATCTGGCGCAACGTTACGGCACGCTGTCTTTGCGGGAGACACTCGCACCGGCCATCCGGCTGGCGCGCGAGGGCTTCAAGACCGATCAGCGTTACGCGCGCATTGCCAAACTGCGCGAGGCGATGCTGCGTGCGACGCCAGGCACTGCGGTGTTTCTTGATGATGGGCGCGCCCCGGCGCCGGGGTTCATGCTGCGGCAGCCCGGTCTCGCCGATACGCTGGAACACATTGCGCGCGATGGTGCCGGCGGTTTTTATCAGGGCGCGGTGGCGCAGGATCTGGTTGCCGCGGTCAATGCGGCCGGCGGCATCTGGCGTCCGGAGGATCTTGCGGCCTATCGTGTGATCGAACGCGAGCCTGTGCGCATTGTTTACCGCGGCGCGGCGATTACCGCGGCCGCGCTGCCTTCCGCGGGCGGCATCGCGCTGGCACAGGTGCTGGGCATGCTCGGGCATTTTCCGCAGGCGGATGTGCAGCAACCGGAGGCTGCGCACCTGGTGGCGGAGGCACTGCGGCGCGCGTTTCGTGACCGCACCCGTCTGGGAGACCCGGATCAGGTCGCCGTGCCTGTGTCCGAGCTTCTGGGGAAAAACAAATTAAATCAATATGTTAAATCGATCGATCGCAATCGCGCGACGCCGCTGCCGCCGGTATTCCCGGACGAAGGGGGGGCGGGCAGCCGCAATACCACGCATTTTTCAATCGTCGATGCGGCCGGCAACCGCGTAGCGGCGACCCTGACCATCAATCTGCTGTTCGGCGCCGGATTTGTCGGCGGCGGCACCGGCGTGCTGCTCAACAACGAGATGGATGATTTCACTTTACGCGCGGATGTTGCCAACAGCTTCCGGCTGCGGGGAGGTGAAGCGAATGCAGTCGCGCCCGGTAAACGGCCGCTGTCGAGCATGACGCCGACGTTTGTCGAGGACGACAAGGGCGTGCTGATCCTCGGCGCGCCCGGCGGTTCGCGCATCATCAGCCAGGTGCTGCTGGCCACGCTCGAATACCTGCGCAATCCGCAGGTCGATATACAGCGGCTGGTGGCGATGCCGCGGTACCATCATCAATACTGGCCGGACCAGCTCGAAATCGAACCCGAGGGATTCTCTGAGCAATGGCGCAATGCGCTGGAGGCCAAAGGGCATCAGTTGCGCGTTGTCAATCGCAAATGGGGCAACATGCAGGTCGTGTTCCAGCCGAAGGGCGAGGGTGCCGCGCAGGCCGCAAGCGATCCGCGCGGCAGCGATGTCGCGTGGTATTAGACTGACGGCCACCATGGTTGCCGCCGCCATCCTGTATCATTTCATCCCATGAAAACGACCTTTCTCGATTTCGAGCAGCCGATCGCGGATCTGGAAACCAAGATCGAAGAACTGCGGTATGTGCAGGACGACTCGGCGCTGGATATTTCGGAAGAAATCCGCCGCCTGCAGAAAAAGAGCCAGACGCTGACGAAAGACATTTACGCCAAGCTCAGCTCGTGGCAGATCGCGCAGGTGGCGCGCCATCCGCAGCGCCCGTATACGCTGGATTACATCAACAGCCTGTTTACCGATTTCGAGGAAATGCACGGCGACCGGGTGTATGCCGACGATGCCGCCATTGTCGGCGGGCTGGCGCGGTTCGGCGGCCAGACCGCGGTGGTGATAGGTCACCAGAAGGGGCGCGATACCAAGGAGAAGATTTTCCGCAATTTCGGCATGCCGCGGCCCGAAGGTTATCGCAAGGCATTGCGGCTGATGAGGCTGGCGGAAAAGTTCGGTGCGCCGGTGTTCACTTTCATTGATACGCCGGGGGCCTATCCCGGTGTCGGCGCGGAGGAACGCGGGCAATCCGAGGCCATCGGTCGTAATCTTTACGCGATGGCCGCGCTGAAGACGCCGGTAATCTGCACCGTCATCGGCGAGGGCGGTTCGGGCGGCGCACTGGCGATTGCTGTCGGTGATGCCACGCTGATGTTGCAGTATTCAACCTATTCCGTGATTTCTCCTGAAGGCTGTGCATCGATATTGTGGAAAAGCGCGGATCGTGCCGCCGATGCGGCGGAGACGCTGGGCATTACCGCCGGCCGGCTGAAGGCATTGGGTCTGATCGACAAGATTGTCAGTGAACCGCTGGGCGGCGCACATCGTGACCATGCGGCGATGATGCAGTCGTTGAAGAAGGCGCTGCAGGAGACCTGGCGGCAGTTGCGCGACGTGCCGGTCAAGGAACTGACCGGGGCCCGGTTTGAACGGCTGATGGGTTATGGCCAGTTCAAGGAAACGGCAAGCCGCTGAGCCGGATCCGCGCCATGAGTCGCGGCCCTTCTTTGCCTTTGCTGACAATTCCTGCGTGAGTGCCGAGCTGAAGACACAGGTCGGCGCCGTGCTGCGAAGGCATTTGCGTGCCGGTTCGCACCTGCGCGTCGGTCTGAGCGGCGGCATCGATTCCGTCGTATTGCTGCATGTGTTGGTGCGCGGTGGGCTATGGCCTGCGGCACAACTGTCGGCGGTGCATGTCAACCACGGCCTGAGTCCGAACGCGGCGCGCTGGGCCGGATTCTGCAAACGGTATTGTCAAAGGCTCGGTGTGCCGCTCCACGTGGAGGCGGTACGGGTAGCGCGCGGCAACAGCACCGAGGCCGCGGCGCGTGCCGCACGGTACGCGGTGTTTGCCGCTGGCGGCGAGCCCGTGGTGCTGGCGCACAATCGCGACGATCAGGCGGAGACGTTGTTGCTGCAGTTGCTGCGCGGCGCGGGTCCGCGCGGACTGGCCGCGATGCCCGAAATGAAGGCCGCGACAGGCGCAATGCCGGTGGTGGTGCGTCCGCTGCTGGATGTGCCACGCGCCGCGATTGCGGCCTATGCGCGGCGCCACCGGCTGCGCTGGGTCGAGGACGAGAGCAATCTCGATCAGAGCTACGTGCGCAATTTCCTGCGCCACGACATCATGCCGCGATTGCTGAAAAAACTGCCCGGAACGGATCTCACCCTCGCGCGCGCCGCGCGCCATCAGGCCGAGGCGTCCGCATTGCTGGACGTGCTCGCGGTGCAGGATCTGGGTGCCGGACGGACATCCGGACGGTTGCCGTTGCGGCAACTGGCGCCGCTGGCCCCGAATCGCGCGCGCAATGCGCTGCGCTATTTTCTGCGCGTCAACGGTGTGGCCATGCCGGACGCCGACCGGCTCGACGAATTGCTGCGCCAGGCGACGACCGCGCGCAATGATGCCCGGGTCTGCGTCAACGTGGGCGGCGGCATCGAGCTGCGGCGGTTCCGGGATGCGCTGTACATCGTGCACGCGCTGCCGCGCCTGGAATCGGCGTTCGAATTGAAGTGGGATGGCCGCGGCACTCTGGCCCTGCCGCAGCTGGGCGGTTCGTTGCGGCTGGCACGACGCAAAGGCGCGGGGATCGCGGCGCCGGCCTTGCGGGCGGAGGTCCTGACCGTCAGGGTGCGCCGGGGGGGCGAGTCGCTGCGTCTGCGCAGCGGCGCGCGCCGGCGGACAGTGCGCAACCTGTTGCAGGAGGCCGAACTGCCGCCATGGATACGCGAACGCCTGCCGTTCCTGTATATCGGCAACCGGCTTGCGGCAATCCCCGGGCTGGGGGTGGACGCGGGGTTTCAGGCGGGGCCGGAGCAGGCCGGTCTGCTGCCGGTCTGGACCCCCGACTGATCGTGCCCGCTGCGGGTCGGCCGCAGCATCATTCCGGGGCGGCTGATTGCCAAAGCCAGGGGCCTTTGCTAACCTGCTCCGCGCTGTTCACACCGATCAAGAAAAACGTCCCGCGCAGCAGGCGCGAGGGCGTCCTTAAACCGTAGAAACTACTGAGGATTAAGAACATGAGATTTCCGAAAGTGATGAATCTGGCGCTGGCTGCAGTGACCGGTCTGGCATTTGCCGCCGGTGCCTACGCGGCGCAGCCGAACCCGAAGTGGCCGAGCAATCTGACGCTGGGTACGGCGTCGGTGGGCGGTACTTATTTCGTTTACGGTCAGGTGTGGGCGAGCCTGGTCAACGAGAAAATCGGCACCAACATCAGCACCCAGCAGACCCAGGGCCCGAACCAGAACATCATCCTGACGGACTCCAAGCAGATTGACTTCGGCATGGCGACCATGGGTGTGGCACTGCAGGCCTGGGAAGGCAAGGGTGAATGGACCAAGGGCAAGAAGTACAGCAACATCCGCGCGATGTTCCCGATGTACGACACGCCGTTCCATTTCGTGACGCTGGAAAAATCGGGCATCAAGTCGGTTGCAGATCTGGCCGGCAAGAAATCAGGCGTGGGCCCCCGTGCCGGTACCTGCGGAACGTATTTCCCGCTGTTTTTCAAGGCGCTTAATATCGATACGACCATTCGTAACGGCCAGGCTTCGGACATGGCATCGAACCTGCAGGACGGCCTGATTGACGCGTTCCCGTTCTGCGCCGGCGTGCCGATCGCCGCGTATTCGGAACTGGAAACGACGAACAAGGTGCGTTTCTTCACCTTTACGCCGGATGAACTGAAGAAGGTCAAAGCGGCGCTGCCGGAACTTTCAGATTCGCTGATTCCGAAAGGCACCTACAAGCAGCAGACCGAAGACCACAAGACCGTCGGCCTGTATAACTTCGCCATTGCCAACAAGGATGTGGCTGAAGATCTGGTCTACGCCGTGGTCAAAGCGGTGCTGGAGAACAACCCGCAGATGGTGAAAGGTCATGCGGCATCCAAGGAAACGTTGCTTCAGAACTGGGATCGGAATGGCTTCCTGCCTTTCCATCCCGGTGCAATTCGCTATTTCAAGGAAAAAGGTATCAACGTTCCGAAGAATCTGATTCCGCCTGAATACAAGGGCTGAACGGATTTGCAATGAAAACAACCGCACTGCGCCCTGATGGCCCAGTGCGGTTTTGTTTTGCCTGGAGGAGCCTGGCGTGAGCAGTCAAAAAACAAATGAAGTCGAAATCGAAGAAGTCATCCAGCCGCCGATGGCGGATGAGGAATTCAGCGGCAACAAGCGCGTGTTGCACCGCTGGGAGGGGATTTTGCTGGCGGTGCTGTGCATCGGCTTTACCGTCTTTCATCTGTATGTGCTGAATGTTTATTCATTGGAGCCACTGCTGTTCCGTGCCATCCATGTCGGCTGGGGAGGAGCGCTGGGGTTCATTCTTTACGCGCCGTTCCGGCGTGCGGCAAAGAAAGGCGTGCCCTGGTACGACTGGGGATTCGTGCTCGCGTCGATCGCGTGTGCGGTGTACATCGCCATAGAACTCGATGGCCTGCTGTTTCGCGCAGGTGCACAGTTCACCACCGGAGACGTCGCAGTCGGCCTGATCGGAACGCTGCTGGTGCTGGAGTTTGCGCGCCGCACTTCGGGGCTGGCGCTGCCGATCATCGCCGGAATATTCATTCTCTACGCGTTCGTCGGCAAATGGATGCCGGGCGTGCTTGAGCACAAGGGGTTTGCACCCGACCGGTTCTTCACCTATATCTACAGTGAATACGGGATTTTCGGGGTCACTACACAGGTGTCGTCGTCGTACATCATCCTGTTCGTGACCTTCGCAGCGTTTTTGCAGGTTTCCAAAGTCGGTGACTACATCAATGATCTTTGCAACGCGCTGTTTGGCTGGGCGCGCGGCGGACCGGCGAAAGCAGCGGTGGCTTCGGGGATCATGTTCGGCTCGATTTCCGGATCTGCCGTCGCCAATGTGGTGGCTTCCGGCATGGTGACGATCCCGATGATGCGCAAGGTCGGGTATGACCGGCCGACAGCGGCGGCGATCGAGGCGACTTCGTCCACCGGCGGGCAGATCACGCCGCCGGTGCTGGGCGCGGGCGCGTTCCTGATGGCGGAAATCACCGGCATTCCGTACGGCCAGATTGCGCTTGCGGCGGTGATACCCGCGCTGCTGTTCTACATCGCGTGCTGGATCCACGTTGATCTGCATGCAATCCGGCTTGGCTTGAAAGGTGTTGCGCGCAGCGAATTGCCCCCTCTCAAGCTGATGCTCACACGGCTGTACCTGTTTTCGCCGCTGATCGTATTCATCTGGGCGCTGCTCGAAGGCTATTCGCCGTTCCGCGCCGGCGGCCTCGGCATTGTCGCCGCGCTGTTTGCGGGCTGGCTATCGCGAGCCTTCAATGATCTGACCAGTGCAGATGGCGTTGAGGATCCGCGGTCGGCGTCCACGGTGCTGGCGGCACTGCTGCTGCGGTTTGCGGCGCTGGCCGGCGCCGGTGCGCTGATGGCGCTGGGATTCCAGTACGGCGTCCCGGCCCTGAAGTCGCTCGGCGACTTTGTGGTCTGGGGTTTCATTGCAGTGCTGGTGGGTGTTCCGGCGGCGCTGTTCGGCTTGCGGCGGACGCTGGAGGCGCTCAATCTGGCCGCCCGGGATACCGTGCAGCTGGTTGCGGTTTGCGCGTGTGCGGGCATCATCGTCGGCGTAATCGCACTGACCGGAATCGGCGGGCGCTTTTCGGAGTTAATTCTCGGCATCGCAGGTGCGAGCCAGATTGCGGCAATGTTGTTCGCGGCACTGGTTGCGCTGGTGCTCGGCATGGGCATGCCGACAACGGCAGCATATGCCATTGCGGCGGCAGTCATTGCACCGGGATTGACCAAGATCGGCGTGCCGATACTGGTCGCGCACATGTTCGTGTTTTACTTTGCCGTGGTATCGGCGATCACGCCACCGGTCGCACTTGCGTCTTTCGCGGCCGCGGGCATGGCGCAGGCCGATCCGTGGAAAACCTCGTGGACTGCGCTCAAAATGGGCCTGGCGACATTCCTGGTGCCGTTCATGTTCTTCTATTCGCCGGTACTCCTGATGCAGGGTCCGTGGCCGGGGATCGTGCAGGCGGTGATTTCCGGCGCCATCGGCGTCTGGTTCCTGGCCGGATCCACTGAAGGCTGGTTCGGCGGACGGCTGGCGATGCCGTTGCGGGTGATCCTGTTCTTCGGCGCGCTGAATCTGCTGCATCCGGGCGGGGCCAGTGACTTCATCGGACTGGGTATCGGTGTGCCGATCTACTTGTGGCAGCGTTTGCGGAATCGTCACGCCGCAGCCTGACCTGGGGTTGCAGCGCCCGATATCGGGCGCTGCAACCGCGTTGTTTTTCCACTGGAAACGTCTTTTTTTCAAGGCGTTATCGTGCTATTCTCCCCTGTTATTTTTAACTCTGGAATTTAGGGGATTTTCATGGCTGTTGAACGCACACTTTCCATTATCAAACCGGACGCCGTGGCGAAGAATGTCATCGGCCAGATTTATGCCCGGTTCGAGCAGGCCGGTCTGCGCATAGTCGCTGCGCGCATGATGCACCTGTCGCGTCAGCAGGCAGAGGGATTTTATGCAGTGCACAAGGACCGTCCGTTTTTTGGCGATCTGGTGACATTCATGATTTCGGGGCCGGTGATGATCCAGGCCCTGGAAGGTGAGAACGCAATTTCGAAGAACCGCGACCTGATGGGTGCGACGGATCCCAAGAAGGCGGCAAAGGGCACGATTCGTGCGGATTTCGCTGACAGCATCGATGCGAATGCTGTCCATGGTTCTGATTCGCCGCAGACCGCTGCTGCTGAAATCGCCTACTTTTTTCCCGCACTCGACGTTCATTCGCGTTGAGGAACGGGCGGTAGCCGGGAAAGCCATGTCGCTCAATCTGCTGGGTTTAAATCGCAGCCAGTTCGAGGCGCTGTGCACAAACATGGGCGAAAAACCGTTTCGTGCCCGCCAGATGATGCGCTGGATGCACCAGTCCGGCGTCGCCGACTTCGACCTGATGACCGATGTCTCGCGGAATTTTCGCGAGCGGATGGCGACCAGCGCGGAGATTGCGGCCCCTCAGGTATTGCGCGACACCACGGCTCCGGATGGCACCCGAAAATGGCTGTTTGATGTCGGCACCGGCAACGCTATCGAAGCGGTTTACATACCGGAAGGCGATCCGGACGATGAAGCGCCGGCGGAACAGGCGGCGCCGCGGCGCTACCGCGGGACGCTGTGCATTTCTTCCCAGGCAGGGTGTGCGCTGGAGTGTTCCTTCTGCTCCACCGGCCGGCAGGGCTTCAACCGCAACCTGAGTGCCGCTGAAATCGTCGGACAGCTCTGGCATGCCAGCCGCAGCCTGTCCGCCACGCTTTCCGTGGAACGTCCGATCACCAACGTGGTCATGATGGGCATGGGCGAGCCGCTGGCCAATTTCGACAATGTTGTCGCCGCGATGCAGTTGATGCTCGATGAGCATGCGTACGGAATTTCGCGCCGCCGGTTGACGCTGTCAACCTCCGGAATCGTCCCCGCAATGGACCGTTTGCGCGAAGCCTGTCCGGTGGCGCTGGCGGTGTCGCTGCATGCGCCCAATGACGCGCTGCGCGATCAGCTGGTGCCGATCAATCGCAAATATCCGATCCGGCAATTGCTGGATGCGTGCGTGCGCTATATCGAAAAGGCACCGCGTGATTTTGTGACCTTTGAATATGTCATGCTGGCCGGCGTTAACGACAGCGTTGCGCAGGCGCGCGAGCTTGTCAAAACCGTGAAGCCGGTACCGTGCAAGATCAATCTGATCCCGTTTAATTCTTTTCCGGATTCCGGTTACACCCGGTCCTCCGGCCCGGCAATTGCCGCGTTTCGCGACGTGCTGGCGCAGGCGGGACTCACGACGACCGTGCGCAGGACGCGCGGCGAGACGATAGATGCCGCCTGCGGGCAACTTGCCGGACAGGTTCGCGACAAAACGAGACGCGTGCAGCGTCGTATCGGGGAGGTTCGGGCATGATCGGTGCTTTTGACGGGCGGGTCCGGCGTGGGGGTCTGGCTGTTCTGGTTGCGGTGATTGTTGCACTCGCCGGTTGCGCATCTCCCGGAGGCAGCGATCCCGGCGTTCAGCCGACGACCGACACCACAGGCAATGAAAGCGATGCACGTACCCGCGCACGCATCCATACGGAGCTCGCAGCGGGATATTTCGATCTCGGCAATCTGGGCGTTGCGCTGGAGGAGGTCACGATCGCGCAGCAGGCTGATCCCACCTATCCCGTGGTGTACAACATCGCCGGGCTTATTTATGCAACGTTGAAGGATGATCGCCGCGCCGAGGAGAATTTCAACCGGGCGCTGAAACTGAACCCCGCGGATCCCGATGCCAACCATAACTACGGCGGCTTTCTGTGTCAGCGAAAGCGCGAAGCAGAAGGCATCAAATATCTGCTGACGGCGGTGCAGAATCCCTTGTATCAGACGCCGGAACGTTCGCTGACCAATGCGGGAATTTGCGCACGCCGCCGTGGCGATGATGCCGCAGCCCTGGAGCTTTTCCAGCGCGCGCTGGCGGTGCGTCCCAATCAGCCGCAGGCGCTGCTTCAGATGGCGGAGTTGTCGTTTGCGGCCAGCAATTACGCAGCTGCCCAGGGTTATCTGCGCCGTTTTTCGCAGGTCGCGCCGGCGGGGCCGGATGTCTTGTGGCTTGCGCTGCGGGTGGAGCGAAGGCTGGGCAATCCGCTGGCAGAGGCCAGTTATGCTCAGCAGTTGCGCAAGAATTTTCCGGAATCGAAAGAGGCGGCGGCATTGCAGGCAGGCCGTTTTGAATGAGCGATACGGCAGCAACAGTCGAGGAAGCAGCGGAATCTCCGGGTCAGCGCCCGGGGCAGAGGCTTGCCGAGTCGCGCGCGCAGAAAAACCTCAGTGTTGCGGAGGTTGCGCAGCAGTTGAAGCTTTCCACCGGACAGGTCGAGGCACTTGAAGCAGATGCGTATGAGCGATTGCCCGGTCCGGTGTTCGTCCGCGGATTTGTGCGCAACTATGCGCGCTTGCTCGACCTGAACGGGGAGGAACTGGTCGCAGCACTGAATTTGCAGCATGAATCAGCGCCGCCCGGTGCCACGGCTCCGCATTCGCACAATATTCCGTTTCCTGAGCAGCGCCCGCTCAGATGGCGCAGATATGTGGCAGCCGTGCTGATCCTGCTGATCGCTGTGGCATTGTTTGAAATTCTGTTCTCCCAGCCCCAGACCGTGGTTGTCGTGCCGCCGCCGGCTTCACCTGCGTTCCCGGCGAGTGATGTCGCACCACCGGCTGCGGCCCCGGTACCGGCGTCCGAGCCGGCGATGCCGCCTCCCCCGGTTGTTTCCGAATCGCCCAAGATCGATGCGCCTCCCGTATCCGTGGCTGGGGATCCTGCGCAGGCTGCAGTTACGGGCAAAGGTCTGGCGGATTTGCACTTTGTATTTTCGGTGGAATCCTGGGCCGAAGTGCGTGATCGCAACGACCGCATTCTGTTTTCGCAACTGAATCCCGCCGGCGCGGAGCATCATGTGCAGGGGCGTCCGCCGTTGAGCGTCGTGGTGGGCAACGCGAGTGGTGTTAAATTGCTCTATAACGGCAAGCCTTTCGATCTTGTGCCGCACACACGGGTTTCAGTGGCACGGTTTACGCTTGAGTAATTTGTGATGCAGCAATGCCTTCCTTCCCACGGCCCGGCCACACGGCGGAACAGCACAGCCGTGACTGTTGGCGACGTCATCGTGGGTGGCAGTGCGCCCATCGTGGTGCAGTCGATGACCAATACCGATACCGCAGACATTGCCGCGACAGTCGCGCAGGTGTCTGACCTGGCGCGTGCCGGATCGGAATTGGTGCGGATTACCGTAAACGATGCGGACGCGGCGGCTGCAGTGCCGGTAATACGCGAGCGGCTTGAGCAGCGCGGGATTTCGGTGCCGCTGGTGGGAGATTTTCACTTCAACGGGCATCGATTGCTGTCGCAGCATCCGGCCTGCGCGGAGGCGCTGGCCAAGCTGCGCATCAATCCGGGCAATGTCGGCCGTGGCGCAAAGCGCGACGAGCAGTTCGCGACCATGATTGAATTCGCCTGCCGCTACGACAAGCCGGTGCGCATCGGTGTCAACTGGGGCAGTCTGGATCAGGAGTTGCTGGCTCGCCTGATGGACGAGAACGGCCGGCGCGCGCAGCCGCACGATGCGACGGTGGTCATGCGCAATGCGCTGGTGACGTCCGCGCTGGAGAGCGCGGCGCAGGCCGAAGCGCTGGGTCTGGCGCACAACCGGATTCTGTTGTCATGCAAGGTTAGTGGCGTACAGGATCTGATCGCCGTTTACCGCGACCTTGCCGGCCGCTGCGATTATGCGTTGCACCTGGGGCTGACTGAGGCCGGAATGGGTTCAAAGGGCATCGTTGCATCGACTGCTGCGATGGCAGTCCTGTTGCAGGAGGGTATCGGGGATACGGTGCGAGTCTCGCTGACGCCGGAACCCGGTGGTGACCGTACCCGTGAGGTCGTGGTGGCACAGGAGCTGCTGCAGACGATGGGGTTGCGTTCGTTTGCGCCATTGGTGATTGCATGTCCTGGTTGCGGGCGTACGACCAGCACCGTGTTTCAGGAGCTGGCCAACCGCATCCAGACCTATCTGCGGGCACAGATGCCGGAGTGGCGCGGACGCTATCCCGGGGTCGAGAACATGCATGTCGCCGTAATGGGTTGCGTCGTCAACGGTCCGGGTGAAAGCAAGCAGGCCAACATCGGTATCAGTCTGCCGGGTTCAGGCGAAAACCCGGTGGCGCCGGTTTTTGTGGATGGTGTCAAGACGGTGACGCTCAAGGGCAATGGCATCGCCGAAGAATTTCAAGGCATAGTCGATCAGTACGTGCGCGATCATTATGGCGCTACGGAGGCGGGCGTCTCTGCCGAACCGCCCGCCGGTATCGCCCGATAGCGATCACGTCCGGACTTACGACCATGGCCAAGACAGTACAGGGTATACGCGGCATGAACGACGTGCTTCCGGCGGATGCGCCGCGGTGGCATTTCTTTGATTCCGCGGTGCAGCGCTGGGCGCAGGCGTACGGCTACAGCGAAATCCGCATGCCCATACTGGAGCGTACCGAACTGTTCGTGCGTTCTATCGGCGAAGTCACGGACATTGTCGAGAAGGAGATGTACACCTTTACCGACGAGCTGAACGGCGAGCAGTTGACGTTGCGTCCCGAAGGTACTGCGTCGTGCGTGCGAGCGGTCATCGAGCACAACCTGCTGTATCCGGGGCCGCAGCGCCTGTGGTATCGCGGTCCCATGTTCAGGCACGAGCGGCCGCAAAAAGGGCGCTACCGGCAGTTTCATCAGATCGGGGTTGAAGCGCTGGGCTATGCCGGGCCGGATATCGATGCAGAGCACATACTGATGTGCGCACGCCTGTGGCGTGAACTGGGGCTGAGCGGTATCCGGCTGGAACTGAACTCGCTGGGTTCTGCACTGGCGCGATCGAGCTATCGGGAAAAACTGGTGGCCTATCTCGAGCGGCATGCCGGCGAACTTGATGAAGACTCACGCCGCCGGATGCACAGCAATCCGTTGCGGGTACTCGACAGCAAGAATCCGGCTATGCAGGCGCTGATCGAGTCGGCACCGCAACTGGCCGATGATCTGGACGAGGAATCCAGCCGCGCGTTTTCCGGGCTGCAGGCATCGTTGCGGGCAGCGGGTGTTGCTTTCAGCGTCAATCCGCGACTGGTGCGCGGTCTCGACTATTACAATGGCACGGTGTTCGAATGGGTCACGGACCGGCTGGGCGCGCAGGGCACGGTTTGCGCAGGCGGTCGCTATGACGGCTTGGTCGAACAGATCGGGGGCAAGCCCGCGCCGGCCTGCGGTTTCGCGATGGGCGTGGAGCGGCTGCTGGCGCTGATGGCGGATGGCGGCGTGGCGGTTCCCGACGTGGTTGTCGACGCTTATGTCCTGCGTCAGGGCGAGGCGGCGACCGCGTATGCTGAGGCAGTCGCAGAGCATTTCCGCGACGCCGGTCTGGCGGTCATTCTGCATTGCGGCGGGGGCAGCTTCAAAGCGCAGATGAAAAAAGCGGATGCCAGCGGTGCGCGGTATGCGGTGATAGTGGGTGATGATGAGGCGCAGGCGGGCGTAGTGACGGTGAAATCACTCAGGGTTGAGCGGGAACAGGTGCGCGTTTCGTTGTCCGAAGCGTGTGAGATCATAAAAATCAGGTAAATCAATGGCTTACGACTTAGAAGAGCAGGAACAGATGGCGGCAATCAAGGCCTGGTGGGCGCAATACGGCCGGCTGGTGATTGTTACGGTGGTTGCCGGGCTGCTGACGGTTACCGGTATTCGCGGCTGGCATTACTACCGCACGTCGCAGGCGACATCTGCCGCGGTATTGTTTGAGCAGCAGCAGCGTGCCGAGCGAACCAGCGACCATAAAAAGGTGCGCGATATCGCGGCCCAGATCATTGATAAATACGGTGCCACGCCGTACGCGGCAACTGCGGCACTTGCTGCGGCGAAAAGTGATTTTGACACCGGCGACCTGACAGCGGCAAAAACGCGGCTGCAATGGGTGATCGACAATGCCAAGGAGGAGGAGGCGCGCGACGTGGCGCGGCTGCGGCTGGCGCGGGTGTTGTTGGACGAGAAAAATCCAGCGGAAGCCCTGAAGCTGCTGGAGACGAAGCCCGGTGACAGTTTTGTCGGCCTTTACGCCGGTCTGAAGGGCGACGTACTGGCAACCCAGGGAAAGCGGCAGGAGGCGCGTGCCGCCTATCAGCTTGCGCTCGAGAAAAGCGATGCTGCCAGCTCGCTGCGGCAGATCATCCAGTTGAAGATCGACGCTTTGGGTGAGGCGAAGTGATATTGCGATGCGCAGTGCTGGCGGTGTTCGTGATGCTGTCGGGCTGCCAGACCGTATCGAATGTCTATGACGGCTGGTTCGGGCCGGCGCCGACGAAAAAAGCAGCCGAACTGACACAATTCCAGCAACGGGCTACGGCTCGCATCGTCTGGCAGGGCAATGTCGGGCCTGCCGAGCGCAGTGCTTTTTATCCTGCAGTGGCAGGTAACGCCGTGTATGTCGCCGGAGCCTCCGGGCAGATCGCCGGATTTGCGGCGAATACAGGGGCGGCACAAGCACGGTTTGAGGCCGGCGCGAAATTGTCAGGCGGGATTGGCATTGGCGCGGGATTGGTATTAGCCGGCACGGCCGGCGGCGAAGTGCTGGCATTTGATCCCGCGGGCAAACTCGCCTGGAAGGCGCAGTTGAGCGGGGAGGTGCTGGCGCCACCGGCCGGCGCCGACGGCGTAGTCGTGGTCCGCACCGGAGATGGCCGTATTTACGGGTTAAATGCTGCCGACGGCAAGCAGCGCTGGGTTTATCAGCGCGCGCTACCGCCACTGGCGCTGCGCAGTTTCGCCGGCGTGGTGGTTTATCGCGGTGGAGTGTTCGCCGGGTTTCCCGGGGGGCGCCTGGTCGCCATTGCACTGGCAACGGGCAATGTCGGCTGGGAAGCCGTCGTGGCGTTGCCCAAGGGAACGACCGAACTTGAACGCGTCACCGACATTACCAGCTATCCGGTCGTTGACGGCCCGCATATTTGCGCGGTGGCATACCAGGGCCGCGTCGCCTGCTTCGATGCGAGCAGTGGCGAAACCTTGTGGGCGCGCGAGGCCTCGAGCATTGCCGGCATGGGCGTCGATGCGCGTAATGTCTACGTCACCGACGATCGTAGCGCCATACTTGCGTTCGACCGCAGCCGCGGGGCCAGCGTGTGGAAACAGGACAAGCTGGACGGGCGTTGGGCGAGCGCGCCATTGGCGCTCGGCCGCTATGTGATCGTCGGCGATTTTCAGGGTTACGTCCATGTCCTGTCGCGTGATGATGGCGCTTTCGTCGCGCGTGTTGCGACGGATGGCAGCCCGATACGGGTGCCGCCGGTGGCGCTGGACCTGTCTACGCTGCTGGTCCAGACCGGTAACGGCGGCGTTTTCGCGATCAATATTCAATAACCGCTGTTGTGCCGGCGTTCGGTGCAGGTAGCAGCAGCAAGCCTGCATCAGGCGGGGATTTTTCATGATGAAACCTACAGTCGTCATCGTCGGCAGACCCAATGTCGGCAAATCGACATTGTTCAACCGGCTCACCCGCACTCGTGATGCGATCGTCGTCAACCTGCCCGGAATCACGCGCGATCGTCACTACGGCGAGGGACTTGTCGGCTCGAAACCGTACCTGCTGGTGGATACCGGCGGCTTCGAGCCGGTTGCGAAGGACGGCATTTTTCATTACATGGCGCGTCAGGCCCGCCAGGCGGTTGACGAGGCAGACGCCGTGCTGTTCGTCGTTGATGCACGCACCGGATTAACCGGCCAGGATCGCGAGATCGCCGCAGAACTGCGGCGCAGCGGCCGCAAGATCTGGTTGATCGTCAACAAGGCCGAGGGCATGAAGCACGCGTCTGCTGCCGCCGATTTTCACGCACTGGGCATGGGCGAGCCGCTGGCGATTTCGGCTGAGCACGGTGAACATGTCAGCGATCTGATGGACCTGGTACTCGCGGATTTTCCGGAAGCGGAGCGAGAGCCCGCAACTGCCGACAAGCATCCGAAGATCGCCGTTGTCGGCAGGCCCAACGTCGGCAAGTCCACGTTGGTCAATGCATTGCTTGGCGAGGAACGGGTCGTGGTGTTTGACCAGCCCGGAACGACCCGCGATTCCATCTATGTCGAGTTCGAACGTGCCGGCAAGCGATATACGCTGATCGATACCGCGGGCATGCGCAAACGCGGGCGCGTGGATGAGGCGGTGGAAAAGTTCTCGGTGATCAAGACGCTGCAATCCATTGCCGATGCCAATATCGTGATCCTGGTGCTCGATGCCCGGCAGGAGATTTCCGAGCAGGACGCGCATATCGCAGGATTCATACTCGAGGCCGGGCGAGCCCTGGTGGTGGCCGTCAACAAGTGGGAGGGACTTACCGAGACGGAGCGCGATCAGGTCAAGCGGGATGGTGCGCGCAAGCTGAATTTTCTGAATTTCGCGCGGTTTCATTTCATTTCCGCGCTCAAAGGGCAGGGCATCGATGCCGTCCTGCGCTCTGTCAATGCAGCCTATGCCGCCGCGATGTCCAAGCTGTCGACGCCGAGATTGACGCGCATGCTGATGCTCGCGGTGCAGCAGCAACAGCCGCCGCGCGCCGGAATGGTTCGACCGAAAATGCGCTATGCCCACCAGGGTGGCTCGAATCCGCCGCGGATCATCGTTCACGGCACCGCGCTGGACCGGGTGTCCGATACCTATCGTCGCTATCTGGAACGATTCTTCCGGGATGCGTTCAAATTGACTGGTACGCCCCTTATTGTGGAATTCAAGACAGGGCGGAACCCGTATGCCAGGGATGGTGCAAAACACCGCTAAGTCTATGGCCAGACGGAAAAAATTAGGCTAGAGTCATCATTCTAATAACTACAACCCAGAGGGCGCCATGAGCAATAAAGGGCAGCTGCTACAAGACCCGTTCCTGAATGCATTGCGCAAGGAACACATCCCCGTATCGATTTATCTGGTGAACGGCATCAAGTTGCAGGGCCAGGTGGATTCGTTTGACCAGTATGTGGTCTTACTCAAGAACACGGTCACGCAGATGGTTTACAAACATGCGATTTCAACCGTGGTGCCCGCGCGTGCAGTCACCCTGTCCGCGGACGAAGGGCAAGATAAGTAATTGTTTTTATTTAAATTATTTGATGTTTGAGCGGCCGGGCAGCGGTACCGACGCGGTGCTGGTCGCGCTCGATCTGGGCGACCCGGATTATGCCGAGAGCGTGGAAGAGTTGCAGCTGCTGGCGCGCAGCGGCGGCGTCAACGTTGCCGCGGTCGTACGCGGTCGCCGTGATCGTCCGGATGCCGCACTCTACGCGGGAAAAGGCAAGGTTGAGCAAATCGGACAGACCCTGCGCGATACCGGCGCTTCGGTGGTCATATTCAACCACGCGCTGAGCCCGATTCAGGAACGCAACCTCGAACGCCAGCTGTCGTGCCGGGTTGTCGACCGCACCAGCCTGATCCTGGATATTTTTGCGCAGCGCGCGCGCAGCCATGTGGGCAAGCTGCAGGTCGAACTCGCGCAGCTGGAACATCTGTCGACGCGACTGGTGCGCGGCTGGTCGCATCTGGAGCGTCAGCGTGGTGGTATCGGCATGCGCGGGCCCGGCGAAACCCAGCTGGAAACCGATCGCCGGCTGTTGGGCAAGCGCGTCAAGGCGCTCAAGGAAAAGCTCACGCGCGTGCAGGCGCAGCATGCCACGCAGCGCCGGTCCCGGGTGCGCGCCAATGTATTTTCGGTGTCCTTGGTGGGTTATACCAATACCGGCAAATCGACACTGTTTAACCGTATCACCAAGGCGGAGGCCTACGCGGCCGACCAGTTGTTTGCGACACTCGATACTACGACCCGCCGTCTTGGCGGCGTGGAAGGGGCCTCAGTGGTGATTTCGGATACCGTCGGTTTCATCCGCCATCTGCCGCACACGCTGGTCGAAGCGTTCCGGGCGACCCTGGAGGAAACCGTGCATGCTGATCTGCTGCTGCATGTCGTCGATGCGAGCAGCCCCGATCGCGATGCGCAGATCGCCGCAGTGAACACGGTCCTGGCTGAAATCGGTGCCGACAAAGTGCCACAGATCATGGTGTATAACAAGATTGATCGCACCGCCCTGGCGGCAAGGGTTGAGCGGGATGAATGTGTTAGAATTTCTCGCCTCTGGTTAAGTGCGCTGACGGGTGAAGGTGTCGAACTCCTGCGCAAATCCATAGGCGAATACGCGCAGGAGGCGGCAACTCCCAGCCAGCCTGCTGCTGCCTAACAGTCCGATAATTTAACTACCTGATCGAATGACCGAATCCTCCATGTCGTTTCGCGACCGCCTCAAAGGCGGACTTGCCAGAATGCTGGCGCCGCTGCTGTCATTGAACGACCCCCAATGGGGGCGTCGACCCGGCGGCAACAACCAGGGGCCGCCCGATCTCGACGAAATCTGGCGCAACCTTAATCAGCGTTTGAACAAGCTGCTCGGCGGCAAGGGTGGCGGCAATGGTGAGTCACCAGGCGGCGGCGGGCCCAGTGCGGGTGCTGTCGGTGGCGGTGCCGGCCTGCTGATTGCGCTGGTGGTAGTGGTTTGGATCGCCAGCGGCTTCTATATCGTCAACGAGGGTCAGCGCGGGGTCGTGTTGCGCTTCGGCAAGTTCGTGGAAACCACGAT
>JAOUIN010000126.1 GCA_029883965.1 Betaproteobacteria bacterium | reverse complement strand
GAGGCACTTCGGCATTTTCGAGGGGTTGACCCAGCAGGAGATGGAATCGAAAGCTCCGCAGGCGTATCAGCAGTTCATGTCGCGCGATCCGCAGTTCGCAGTGCCCGGGGGCGAGAGCCCCGCGGATTTTTTTGCCCGCAGCCTTGCCGCGCTGGAAGAACTGGCGCAGCGCCATGCCGATGCGACCATCGCCGTGGTCACGCACGGGCTGGTGCTTGATTGCGCCTATCGCGCCGCTTCCGGTCTTGCACTCGAGGCGCAGCGCCCGGTGCCGCTGGTCAACGCGAGCCTCAACTGGTTTGCGATTGAAGCCGGTCGCTGGAGCGCGGGGCGCTGGGGCGATGCGGATCATCTGGGACCCGAAGGCGTGAGCATTTTTTTCGGCGCAGGCCGCCTCTGACAGTGATTAAAAATATAATAAAATCAAATAGTTACAAGGTAACCGCGGCGGTGCGGTGGCGATGAGCGTCAGGGATCCCGTGGTCATCGTGCACGGCCTGTGGGTACATGGCGTGATCATGGGTCTGCTCAAGCGGCGCATCGCACATTGCGGTTTTGTCGCGCATGCCTATTCCTATCCTTCGATGCGCCTGACCTTGAGTGAGAACGCCGAGCGCCTCGCACAATATTGCGGGCGCCTCGGCGCGCCGCGCATACACATCGTCGCCCACAGTCTCGGTGGACTGATCGCACTGAAAATGCTGGAGACCGCGCGCGGCGTGCATTGCGGCCGGCTGGTGCTGGTCGGCACGCCGTACAGCGGCAGTTTCGCCGCTGCGCGCCTCTCGCGGTTTCCGGGCGGTACTCGCCTGCTGGGTCGCAGCATTGCGGAATGGCTCAGCGCGCCGCGACCCGGCATCAGCGGTGCGGACGAAACGGGCATCATCGCCGGTACGCGCGGTTTCGGCCTCGGCAGCCTGATTGCGCCGGATCTGCCGCGACCGAACGACGGCGTGGTCACGCTGGCTGAAACGCAGATCCCCGGCGTGAACCGTCGTGTCGATCTGCGGGTGACGCACAGTCAGATGCTCGTGTCCCGCGCCGTGGCCCGCCAGTGCTGCACCTTCCTGCGCAGCGGACAATTCGAACTGCGGCCCGCCGCATGATGCGCCGGGTCTGCGCGCTGTTGTCGCTGTTGCTGTTGTCCGGCTGCGGGAATTTTTCGTATTACCTGCAGTCAGTCGGCGGCCAGTTGGAGATCTGGCGGCGCGAAGCGCCGATCGAACAATTACTGGAAGATCCGGCGATTGCCCCGCCGCTGAAAGCGCAACTGCAGCGCGCGCTGCGCATCCGCGATTACGCCAGCCGCGAACTCGGACTGCCTGACAATCGCAGTTACCGCGGCTACGCAGATCTTGCGCGGCCATTCGTCGTGTGGAACGTGTTCGCTGCCCCCGAATTCTCGGTGGTGCCGCGGCAGTGGTGTTTTGCGGTGGCCGGCTGCGTCAACTATCGCGGCTATTTTGATGAAGCCGAGGCGAGCGCCTATGCGCGCGCGCTGGCGGCTGAAGGATACGACGTCTATATCGGCGGCGTGCCGGCGTACTCGACCATCGGCTGGTTTGCCGACCCGGTGCTGAATACCTTCATTCATTATCCGCAACCGGAACTCGCGCGCCTGCTTTTTCACGAACTGGCCCACCAGGTGGTTTATGTGCGCGACGACACGGTATTCAATGAATCCTTCGCCACAGTGGTCGAGCAGGCCGGTGTCGCGCGCTGGCTCGCGCAGCATGGCAGCGACGCCGACCGCGAGCAGTTCGCGAAAATGCAGCGCTACCGTCAGGATTTCCGCCGGCTGGTGACGCAGACACGCGCGGAACTTGCAGCCCTGTATGCCGGGGATGCAGAACCGGAGCACAAGCGCCGGCTGAAAGCTGCGGCGTTTGCCGCATTGAGGCGCGAACATCTTGCGCGCAAGATCGACTGGGGCGGGTACTCGGGTTTCGACCGCTGGTTCGCGCAGCCGCTGGGCAATGCGCACCTCGCGTCGGTGGCCATATACACGCAACAGGTGCCGGCGTTCGTAGCGTTGCTGCGCGAGAATGGCAATGATCTGCCGCGTTTCTACGCGGCGGTGCGGGCGCTTGCAGCCCTGCCGGCGGACACGCGCAATGCGCGGCTTGCAGCATTGGCAACGGACGGTACAGGCCCATGACCCTGATGCTGCAATCTGCGGTTACCGCGCGTTGAAGCCCGACATCGAACAACGGCTGCGCAACCTGCCGCGGCCGACCTGGCCGGAGGAGCTGCCGGTGGTCGCGAAGCGCGCGGACATCGCGCGCGCGATCGCTGAAAACCAGGTGGTCATCGTCTGTGGCGAAACCGGTTCGGGCAAGACCACGCAGCTGCCGAAAATCTGCCTCGACCTGCAGCGCGGCGTACACGGCCTGATCGGCCACACCCAGCCGCGGCGCATCGCCGCGCGCACCGTCGCCACGCGCATTGCACATGAACTGAAAAGCCCGCTGGGCCATGCGGTCGGCTACAAGGTCCGGTTCGCCGACAAGCTGTCGCAGAACACCTACATCAAGCTGATGACCGACGGCATCCTGCTTGCCGAGACGCAGGGCGACCGTGACCTCAAGGCCTATGACACGCTGATCATCGATGAGGCGCACGAGCGCAGCCTCAACATCGATTTTCTGCTGGGTTACCTGAAGCGCCTGCTGCCGCGGCGGCCCGATCTGAAAATCATCGTTACTTCCGCCACCATAGACGCGGAGCGGTTCGCGCAGCATTTCGCGATCAATGGCAAGCCGGCGCCCGTGATCGAAGTCTCGGGCCGCATGTATCCGGTCGAAGTGCGTTACCACCCGCTCGACGACGATGAGAAGGACACGGATGAGGCTATCGTCGATGCGGTGGCCGAACTGTGGCGTGACCGTGCGGGCGGCGACGTACTGGTATTCCTGCCGGGCGAGCGCGAAATCCGCGAGACCGCCGAGGCGCTGCGCAAACACCATCCCAAGGGCGCTGAAATCCTGCCTTTGTATGCGCGGCTGTCGTTCGAGGAGCAGGACCGCGTGTTCAAATCCGGCGGCGCGCGCCGCATCGTGCTCGCGACCAACGTCGCGGAGACCTCGCTGACCGTGCCCGGCATCCGCTATGTCGTCGACACCGGGCTCGCGCGCGTGAACCGTTACAGCTATCGCAACAAGGTCGAGCAGCTGCAGATCGAGAAAATCGCGCGCGCATCAGCCAACCAGCGCGCGGGCCGCTGCGGCCGCGTGGCCTCGGGCATTGCGATCCGGCTGTATGCCGAAGACGATTACAACGCGCGGCCGCAGTACACCGACCCGGAAATCCTGCGCTCGTCGCTGGCGCATGTGATTTTGCGCATGAAGGCGCTCAGGATCGGCGACGTCGAGGATTTTCCGTTTCTCGAGGCGCCGACGCCGCGCATGATCGCCGACGGCTACCAGTTGCTCACGGAACTGGGCGCGGTGGATGCGCACAGGGCGCTGACACCGGTGGGCTGGCAGCTGGCGAAATTTCCGATCGATCCGCGCATCGCACGCATGATCGTTGCCGCAAAGCAGGAGAATTGCCTCAATGAAGTGCTGATCATCGCCTCGGCGCTGTCGGTGCAGGATCCGCGCGAACGGCCGTTCGAGCGCGCCGAAGCCGCCGACCGCGCGCATGCGCAGTTCAGCGACGACAAGTCGGATTTCATGGGTTATCTCAAGCTCTGGGATTTTTTCAGCGAGTCGATCAAACACAGGAAATCCAACCGCAAACTGGCGCAGGATCTGGCGGAGCAGTTTCTGTCGCAGCGCCGGCTGCGTGAATGGCGTGACATCCACAGCCAGCTTGCGTCACTGGTCGCCGAGCTCGGCATGCACGCCAACGAAACGCCGGCCACCTTTGAGCAGATCCACCGCGCGCTGCTCGCCGGACTGCTCGGCAACATCGGCTTCAAGAACGAGGAGGGCGAATACCTGGGTGCGCGCGGCATCAAGTTCGCGGTCTTTCCCGGCTCGGGGCTGCGCAAGGCGCAGCCCAAGTGGGTCATGGCCGGCGAGCTGGTCGATACCGCGCGGTTGTATGCGCGGTCGGTCGCGCGCATCGAACCGGAGTGGATCGAGCCGCTGGCGCGCGATCTGGTCGAGCGGCATTACTTCGATCCGCACTGGGAGCGCGAGCGCGCGATGGTCACCGCGTTCGAACGCGTCACGCTCTATGGCATCACCATCGTGCCCAAGCGCCGCGTGCATTACGGCGCGATCAACCCGAAGGAGGCGCGCGAGATTTTCATCCGCCACGCGCTGGTCGCCGGCGACTACGCCACGCAGTCTAAATTTATTCAACAAAATCAACAACTTATAAAAAGCGTGCAGGAGCTGGAACACAAGGCGCGCAAACGCGACGTGCTCGTCAGTGACGAAGTGATCTTTGCGTTCTACGACGGACTGATTCCGCAGGACATCGTCAACGGCGCCGGTTTCGAGAAGTGGCGCAAGACCGTCGAACAAAAAGACGCTGCATATCTGCTGCTGACGCGCGAATACCTGATGCGCCATGCCGCCGAGGACATCACCGAGGCGCAGTTTCCCGAGAGCGTGCGGGCGGGTAAAGACTCGGGCGAGATCGACGTGCGCCTCACGTACCGTTTCGACCCCGGCCATGCGCTCGACGGCATTACCGCGACAGTGCCGCTGGCGCTGTTGAACAAGCTCGATGCCGCGGACTTCGACTGGCTGGTGCCGGGCATGATCCGCGACAAGGTAGCGTATGCGTTCAAGGCGTTGCCGAAAAGCTGGCGCCGCAACCTGACGCCGCCGACCGAACACATCACGCGGTTTCTTGAAACCGAAGGTGCGGCCGGCGGCAGCTTTGCTGAAGCCGTGGCACGTTATGCGACGCGCGCCGCCGGCACACCGCTGGCGCGCGAAGAGGCCGCTGCAATCGATTACCCGCCGCATCTCAAATGCAATTTCCGCGTCGTCGATGAATCGGGCCGCGAGCTGGCCACCGGACGCGACCTCGCTGCACTCAAAACACAGCTCGGTGAAGCCGCGCAACTCACCTTCGGCGCGGTGAGTGCCGACACCGGCATCGAACGCAAGGACATCCGCACCTGGGATTTCGGCGACCTGCCACAGACCATCACCTTCAGCCGCGCGGGCCGCAAGGTCACCGGTTATCCGGCGCTGGTCGATGAAGGCGACAGCGTGGCGATCCAGCTGTTTGACGTGGAGGCGGCGGCGCGCACGTCGATGCGCGCCGGCATCGTGCGGCTGACGCGCCTGGTGCTGAAAGAGCAGATGCGCCAGCTCGAGAAAAACCTGCGCGGCTTTGAGCAGGCCGCCCTGCAACTGCGTACTCTCGCCAATGTCGACGAGCTGCGTGCCGACCTGATCGCTGCGATCTGCGACCGCGCGTTCATCGGTGACGACGAACTGCCCAGGGGATTGAAAGCGTTTGAAGACCAGGTCAAGCGCGCACGCACGCGGCTGCCGGCCGTGAGCGAGGCGGCCTGCCGCATGTTCGTCACCATTGCCGGCGAGCACCACCAGCTGGCACTGGCGCTGGGTGCGGCCAAGGGCAATGTCGCGCGCGCAGCCAACGACATCCGCGCGCAATGCCAGCGGCTGATCTACAAGGGTTACTTCAGTGCGACACCGTGGCCGCAGCTGACCCACCTGCCGCGTTACCTGCAGGCCATGCGCATGCGGCTGACGAAATTCGCATCGAACCCCGAGCGCGACGCCAAACATGCAGCCAGCATCGCGCAATTGTGGGGCCGCTACGAAATGCGTCTCGATCTGCAGAAAAAAGCCGGTACCGTGGATCCGCGTCTCGCCGAATTCAGATGGCAGATCGAAGAGCTGCGCGTCTCACTTTATGCGCAGGAACTGAAGACGCCGTATCCGGTGTCCTACAAGCGGCTCGAGAAGTTGTGGAGTGCGATGGGGTAGCTGCGGCGTCTGCGGTTTCGCGACAGCAGCGTTCGATTACACTATCGGGGGATTTTTTCAGGAGTTGCATTGAGGATGAACGACAGCATGAACGACACATCCGGTCACGCACCGCTGCTGTTTACGCCGATCAAGCTGCGTTCGGTGGTGGCGCGCAATCGCATCATGTCCTCGCCGATGTGCCAGTACCTGTCGGACGACGGCGGCCCGGGCGAGTGGCAACTGGTGAACTTCGGCCGATTCGCGATGGGCGGCTGCGGCATCGTCTTCGGTGAAGAATCCGCCGTGGAAGCGCGCGGCCGCAAGACGCATCACTGTGCGGGCATCTATCGCGACAGCCACGTGCCGGCCTACCGCCGCATCAATGAATTCATCAAATCGCTGGGTGCCGTGCCGGCGATCCAGCTCGGGCACTGCGGCCGGCGAGCGTCCCAGCACGGGCCGCTGAAGGATCGCGCCACGCTGACCGAGGCCGAGCAGCCGTGGCAGGGCATTGCGCCGAGCCCGCTGCCGCCGACGCCGGACGGCGCGATTCCGCGCGAGATGGATTTGAGCGACATCCGCGCGACCCTCGCGGCCTGGCGTGAAGCGACACAGCGATCCGTCGATGCCGGCTACGAGATCTGCGAGATCCACGGCGCCCACGGCTATCTCATTCATCAGTTTCTGTCGCCGATGTCGAACCGGCGCACCGATGCCTATGGCGGCAGCCTCGAGAACCGCATGCGCTACGCGCTCAAAGTCGTCGATGCCGTGCGTGCGGTGTGGCCGCAGGAACTGCCGCTGTTCTTCCGGACGTCGGCGGTTGAA
>JAOUIN010000125.1 GCA_029883965.1 Betaproteobacteria bacterium | reverse complement strand
GGCCGGTATCAGCGTGGGCTGATCAGTGGCGACTGCAGGGCGGCTGCAGGGATCTCGAGAAAATTGCGCGGTCAGCCGTTGATTTTGCGGCTGTCGACAGGTGCCTGTGCGCGCTCGGTCATGCCGTAGTCGCGGATGACGCCGGCGACACGCAGCCGGTAGTCGCGAAACACGCCGCTGCGCCCTTTGGCCTGGGCCGCGCGGTGCTGTTCCAGCGCGCGCCAGCGCGCGACCGCGGCTTCATCGCGGAAAACCGACAGGGACAGAATTTTGCCGGGTTCGGTGAGGCTCTCGAAGCGCTCGATCGAAATGAAACCGTCCACCTGTTCCAGCAGCGGCCGCAGGCCGGCCGCGATGTCGAGGTATTCCTGCTTGCGACCGGCGGCGGGCCAGACTTCGAAAATGACGGCGATCATCGGGGCAGCGTAACCAAATCAGAAAGCGTAGCGGCGCAGGCCGCCGTCTACCGGCAGCACTGCGCCGGTGATGTAGCCCGCGACCGGGGAGGCGAGGAATATCGCGAGTGCCGCGAGTTCCTCCGGCTCGCCATAGCGGCCCACGGGAATTTCTTCCGCCGACTGACGGGTGCGGAATTCCTCGGAATATTTGCGCCGGATCTGTTCGCTCATGATGCGCCCCGGCGGGATGCAGTTCACGGTAATGCCGTGTTTGCCGACAGCGCGTGACAGCCCCTTGGACCACGCGTGGATGGCGGCTTTCGCAGGAGTGGATGCGAGCAGCGCATCGGGTTCGGACTTGCCCGAGATATTGATGACGCGCCCCCAGCCGTTCTTGACCATGTCCGGCAGGATGGCGTGGGTCAACTGCCGCACGCGGATGAAATTCAGTGTCATCACGCTGTCCCATTCTTCCTCGGGCGCGTCGATGGGGATGGCCAGGCGGCTGCCGCCGGCACAGTTAATCAGGATGTCGATATGGCCCAGTGCCTTGAGTGCGTCTGCGGCGAGTCGCTGTGGCGCGCCGTCTTCCATGATGTCGACCTCGACGATCGTGGGGGCAATGCCGCCCGCGGCCGTGATTTCCTTAGCGAGCGTCTCAAGTAGCGGGCGCCGCCGCGCGGCGATGCAGATTTTCACGCCTTCGGCGGCGAGACCCTTCGCAATCGCACGGCCTATGCCCTGGCTGGCGCCGGTGACCAGTGCCGTCTTGTCTTTGAGTTTCAAGTCCATGGGTACAGTTCAGCCTTTCATCCAGGTTTTCCACGCGATCCAAAGTTTGCGCACCGGCGTCAGCGACGTGCGATGCGTCAGCACGCGGCAGCCGTCGGCGCGGATTTCCTCGAGCAGCGTGCGGTAGATTGCTGCCATGATGATGCCGGGCAGTTGTGACTTGCGATCCGGTGCCGGCAATTTGGTGAACGCCTGATCATACGTCGCGAGCGCCCGGTCAACCTGCACCATCATCAGTTTCCGGATGGCTTCGCTGTCATGTCCGTGCACGATCTGGGATGCGTCGATTCCGGCGCTCGCCAGTTCATCAAGCGGAATATAAACACGGTTGCGCCGCGCATCTTCGCCGACGTCACGGATGATGTTGGTGAGCTGGAATGCGAGGCCGAGGTCCGCCGCATAATCCAGTGTGCGTGGATCGGTGTAGCCGAAGATCCGCGCCGACATCAGGCCGACGACGCCGGCTACCCGGTGGCAGTAAGTCTGCAGCGTGGCGAAGTCCGGATAGCGGTTGTATTCGAGATCCATCGCCATGCCTTCGATGACCATGACCAGCTGAGCTTCGGTAATGTCGAACGCGGCAACCACGTCAGCAAGCGCTTTGGTCACCGGGTGTTGCGGCTTGCCGGCATAAAGCCGCGCTACTTCGTCGCGCCACCAGGCAAGCTTCGTGCGTGCGACGCCGGGGTCGGTGCATTCGTCAACGACATCATCGACTTCACGGCAGTAGGCATACAGTGCCGTGATTGCGCGCCGGCGCTCCGGTGGCAGGAACATGAAGCTGTAGTAAAAGCTGGAGCCGCTGGCGGCAGCCTTGTCCTGGCAGTATTGATGATGTGCGTTCATTCAGGGACCGAACAGCGCTCTGCCCAGCATCAGTATCCAGTCCGGCTTTTTCAACACCGGACGCCGGCGGAAAACATCGCCGTCGACTGCAGCGAGCTTCGTCAGGATGCGGTCACCGCCGGCAATGATCATGCGCATTTCAAGACCGATGCGGCCTTTGAGCACGCGGCCCAGCGGTTGCCCGGAGTGCAGCAATGCGCGTGTGCGGTTGATCTGGAATGTCATGAAGTTTCGCCAGGCGTCATCGGCTTCACCGCCGGCGATCTGCGCCTCGGTGATGCCGTGGCGCTGCATTTCGTCCTGCGGAAAATAAACTCGGTCCTTTTGCCAGTCTATGGCCACATCCTGCCAGAAATTGATCAACTGCAGGCTCGAGCATATCGCGCTTGAATACCGGAGGTTCTCCGCGGTGGCGGCGCCGTAAAGCACCAGCAGCAGGCGTCCGATGGGATCGGCCGAACGGTGGCAGTAATCGAGCACCTCGCCATAATCCGCATAGCGCTTCTTGATTACGTCCTGCGAGAAAGCCGACAGCAGGTCATGGAACGCGTCGATGGGCAGAGCATGTTCACGGATGGTCGCAGCAAGATCACCAAACCACGGAATGCCGGGGGTTTCGCCCCGTTCTATGCGCTGTAATTCACGGCTGAATCCTTCAAGCTGCGCGAGCCGCTGAGCATCCGTGGCATCACCTTCGTCGGCGAAGTCGTCGGATTCGCGGGCAAAGCGGTAGATCAGGGCGATCGGTCGCCGCAGGCGGGGCGGCAGCAGAACCGAGGCGACCGGAAAATTTTCGTAGTGGTCGATGGCCACGGGGGTCCGGAAAAGAGATTGCCATCAATGGCTTGGCGAAATATTGCGACCCATTTGCCAGCCTTGGGCCCATGTCGCTAAAGCGGCAATTATATTACAATCAAAGGGTTGCAAAAGGGTGTAGACGGGGCCGCAGCAGGTTTGAAAGCCGATGTTGCAGCGCGAAAGTGGCGGAATTGGTAGACGCACCAGATTTAGGTTCTGGCGCCGAAAGGCGTGTGGGTTCGAGTCCCTCCTTTCGCACCAGGCCGCAACTGATCAACTCAACAGGGAATTTTGATGCAAGCGAATTTGGAAACGCTGGATAACTTACAGCGAAAATTGAATATTGCGGTGCCGATGGCGGAAATCGAGGGCGAGGTCGAGTCGCGCCTGAAGAAGCTCAGTCGCACGGTGAAAATGGCCGGATTCCGGCCCGGTAAAGTCCCGTTCAAGGTGGTGGCACAGCAGTACGGCATGCAGGTGCGGCAGGAGGTGCTCGGCGATACCCTTCAGAAAACCTTTGGCGACGCCGTTAGAGAGCAGAATCTGCGCGTGGCCGGCTACCCGAAATTTGATGCGGCGCCGCCTGCTGACGGCGCGTCGGATTTTCAGTACAGCGCGACTTTCGAGGTTTATCCCGAAGTGATGGTCGGCGATGTGGCGAAATCCACGGTGACGCGACCGACGCTGGAGGTGACCCAGGCCGACGTCGACAAGACGCTGGAAATCATGCGCAAGCAGCGCGTGAGCTACGAGGCGGCGGAACGTGCCGCGGAAAACGGTGATCGCGTGACCATGGACTATCGCGGCACCATCGACGGCGTCGAGTTTGCCGGTGGCGCAGCACAGGGTCAGAGCGTGGTGCTGGGCGAAGGGCGTTTCCTGCCGGAGTTCGAGAAGCAGTTGCCGGGAATGAAGGCCGGTGAGCAGAAGAGTTTTGAGCTGAAGTTCCCCGATGATTACGCCGGCAAGGAGGTCGCCGGCAAAACGGCGGTGTTTGAGGTGACAGTCAAGGAAGTGGCTGTACCGAAACTGCCGCCGGTGGACGCTGAATTTGCGAAGAGCCTGGGCGTGGAGGATGGCGACCAGGCGAAGATGCGCAGTGAAATCCGCGGCAACCTCGAGCGCGAGGTCAAGGCGCGGCTGAAAGCGCGGGTCAAGGAGCAGGTCATGGATGCGCTGCTGGCGGTGACCAGCATCGATGTCCCCAAGGCGCTGGTCGAGATGGAAATCGAGCGGCTGCAGGGCTCGGCACGGCAGGATCTCGCGGCAAGGGGCATTCCGGTGCGCGAGGACATGCCGCTGCCGGTGGACATGTTCGAGAAGCAGGCGCAGCGTCGCGTCACACTCGGGTTGATTCTGGCAGAAGTGGTGCGTGCGCACGGCCTGAACGCCAAACCGGAGCAAGTGCGTGCCGCAGTGGAAGAGCAGGCGCAAAGCTACGAGCATCCGCAGGAGGTGGTGAAGTGGTTTTACCAGTCCCAGGACCGCCTGCGTGACATCGAGGGCATGGTGCTTGAAGAGAATGTGGTCAATTGGGCACTGGCGACGGCAAAAGTCGAGGACCAGGGCGTATCGTTTGATGAACTGATGGGGAATCCGAAATGAATCGATTCAGCGATACGCGGGCGATGATGGAGCCCCAGGGTCTGGGTCTGATCCCGATGGTGATCGAGCAGAGCGGTCGCGGCGAGCGCGCCTACGACATCTACTCGCGGCTGCTGAAGGAGCGCGTGGTGTTCCTGGTGGGCCCGGTGAACGAGTCGACGGCGAACGTGATCGTGGCGCAGTTGCTGTTCCTGGAATCCGAGAATCCCGACAAGGACATTTCCTTTTACATCAATTCGCCCGGCGGATCGGTGTCTGCAGGGCTGGCCATTTACGACACCATGCAGTTCATCAAGCCTGACGTGTCCACGTTGTGCGTAGGTCAGGCGGCGAGCATGGGCGCACTGCTGCTCGCGGCCGGCGCCAAGGGCAAGCGGTTTTGCCTGCCCAATTCGCGGGTCATGATTCACCAGCCGATGGGCGGATTCCAGGGGCAGGCCTCCGATATCGAGATCCACGCCAAGGAAATCCTCTTCCTGAAAGGCCGGCTGAACGAGATCATGGCCAAGCACTCGGGGCAGAAAATCGATGTGGTCGAGAAGGATACCGACCGGGATAACTTCCTTTCGGGCGAACAGGCGGTAAACTACGGCCTGGTGGACAAAGTGCTGGTCAGTCGCGCGGATACCGTCGCTGCGGTGAAATAAGCGGACAAACCGGCGACAACACGGGCATTTCGGCAGAATTTCTGCCGCGAAGCGCGGTCACAGGGTTAAGGTGGTTAATTAGTGCATAAAGGATTGCAGGCATGACGGAAAAAGTCAGCGGTGAAAAGCTGCTCTACTGCTCGTTCTGCGGCAAGAGCCAGCATGAAGTGCGCAAGCTGATCGCAGGCCCGTCGGTATTCATCTGCGACGAATGCATTGAGCTGTGCAACGACATCATCCGCGAGGAAACGCAGGGTGATCAGGCGGGCAAGGGCGCGAAGTCCGATCTGCCGGTGCCGCATGAAATCCGCGACATACTCAACCAGTATGTGATCGGCCAGGACACGGCCAAGCGCATCCTGTCGGTGGCGGTGTACAACCACTACAAGCGCCTGCGCAACGTCTCCAAGAACGATGACGTCGAGCTGGCGAAATCGAACATTCTGCTGGTAGGGCCTACCGGTTCCGGCAAGACCCTGCTGGCGCAGACGCTGGCGCGCCTGCTCAACGTGCCGTTCGTGATGGCCGATGCGACGACGCTGACCGAGGCCGGTTACGTCGGCGAGGATGTCGAGAACATCATCCAGAAACTGTTGCAGAAATGCGACTACGACGTCGACAAGGCGCAGCGCGGCATCGTCTACATCGACGAGATCGACAAGATTTCGCGCAAGTCGGACAACCCGTCCATTACCCGCGATGTGTCGGGTGAAGGCGTGCAGCAGGCCCTGCTGAAGCTGATCGAAGGCACGATTGCTTCCGTGCCCCCGCAGGGTGGGCGCAAGCATCCGAACCAGGAGTTTGTGCAGGTTGACACGACCAATATCCTGTTCGTCTGCGGCGGCGCGTTTGACGGCCTCGACAAGATCATCCGTGCGCGCTCGGAGAAGAGCGGGATCGGATTCGGTGCCGATGTGCGCAGCAAGGACAACGGCAAGGACATCGCGATGGTGCTGCGCGACGTGCAGCCCGAGGACCTGATCAAATTCGGCCTGATTCCGGAGTTTGTCGGACGCCTGCCGGTGGTGGCGACGCTGTCGGAACTCGACGAGACGGCGTTGATCGAAATCCTGACGCAGCCGAAAAACGCGCTGCTCAAGCAGTTCCAGAAAATGTTCAGCATGGAAGGGGTGGAACTGGAGGTGCGCGAAGCCGCGCTGCGTGCGATTGCGCGCAAGGCGCTGGCGCGCAAGACCGGTGCACGGGGTCTCCGGTCGATACTCGAGCACACGCTGCTGAACACGATGTTCGATTTGCCGTCTCTGGAAAACGTGGTCAAGGTGGCTGTTGACGAAGCCACCATCACCAGCGACGCGCCGCCGTTGTTGATCTATTCGGACCAGCCCAAAGTTGCCGGATCGACCGTCTAACGGCGTGTGGGCGCGAACGCCCGGTGACCGGCGGTATGCAGTCGCGGCGTGCAGTTGTTATGCTGCACCGGTCGCTGTGTATTTGCAGCAGGCGCTTGATTTGTCCTCTAATGCCCCAAGCTGCTCTCTTGTTCTCTCTCTCAGGTGACGCCAATGAATGACCAAACATCCAATGAAAACAGCAAGATGGAAATGCCCCTGCTCCCGTTAAGGGATGTGGTGGTGTTCCCGCACATGGTCATTCCGCTGTTCGTGGGACGACCCAAGTCGATCAAGGCGCTGGAAACCGCGATGGAAGCGGGTA
>JAOUIN010000124.1 GCA_029883965.1 Betaproteobacteria bacterium | reverse complement strand
ATGTTTTGCCGCAATTGCAGGCGTATGATTTTGGACTGGGGGTGCAGTGCAAGCTGGGTCATGATCGTCGCATGAGGACAGGCGGTTGAATATTATAACTATTTGTTTATTGGATGAATTCGCGGAGTGGAATCTTGACTCCGGTCAAGGCTCGCGCCGCGGCCATTACCTATAGTGGCGCCCTGTTGCACGGACGGCGGGTGATGGCAAACGGGACATGGCCGCGTTGAAGCGGGTGACGCAATAACAGCGTTAATCACGTTTCCGTCCTTGCCGACGGGTATCTCGATTCAAATTTGTGCTGTGTACAATCGGAAACGTTGCGGACAGCCCCTGTTGTAATTTGAGCAGTAGTTGCTGCATTGGATGCAGCATGCCGGCAGCCCTGCTCCCGACACTGAAATTTTGGAGATCAGAATGGAAGCTTTGAAAGGTGTTCGAATTCTCGATATGACGCACGTGCAGGCCGGCCCGACCTGCTCACAACTGCTGGCGTGGATGGGTGCCGATGTCATCAAGTTCGAACCGCCGCAGGGCGATGCGACGCGCGGCCAGCTGCGCGATGTGCCCGATGCCGACAGCCTGTATTTCACGATGCTCAACTGCAACAAGCGGTCGATCACGGTGAACATGAAGTCGGCCGAAGGCAAGACGGTATTCGTCGACCTGTTGAAAAAATGCGATATCGTCATGGAGAACTTCGGCCCCGGTGTGCTCGACCGCTTCGGATTTACGTGGGAAAAGATCCGCGAAATCAATCCCAAGATCGTCATGGGTTCGATCAAGGGTTTCGGATCAACCGGACCATATGCGGAATTCAAGGCGTACGAAAACGTTGCCCAGGCCATGGGCGGTGCCATGAGCACGACCGGCGTGCCCGATGGCCCGCCGTTTGTTACCGGTGCACAGATCGGTGACTCAGGTACGGGCCTGCACCTGGCGATCGGTTTGCTTGCGGCTTTGCATCAGGCGACGCGCACCGGCAAGGGCCAGTATGTCGAGGTCGCGATGATGGACGGCGTGATGAATCTGTGTCGCGTGAAATGGCGTGACCATCAACGGCTGACACGCGGCGATCTTCCCGAGTATTCGGTGCCAACCTACAAGGGCATGGGCGATGTGCCGCGTGCAGGCAATGATTCCGGCGGCGGCCAGCTGGGCAATGCCATTCATTGCAAGCCCCATGGCGCGAACGACTGGCTCTACATCGTGGTCCAGGAAGCTGTTTGGGATGCACTGGCAAAGCGCATCGGACCCGACGTAGGCATTCCAGAACTCGCGAGCGATGCGCGTTTTCTCAAGATCGGCGACCGGCGCAAGAACCAGCAGCTGATGTGGACGCTGATCAACAAATTTGCTGAGAAGTACACCAAACGCGAGTTCATGGAGATACTGAACCCGTTAAATGTTCCTTGCGGGCCGATCATGTCCACCGAGGACCTGGCCAACGATGAGCATATCCGCGGTCGTCAGATGTATGTGGAACTTGATCATCCGCAACGCGGCAAGTGGTTCAACGTCGGCATGCCGATCAAACTGTCGGAATCTCCGGCAGTGATCAAACGCTCTCCCCTGCTTGGTGAACACACCGACGAAGTGTTGAAGGAAGTGCTGGGTTATGGCGACGAACAGATCGGCAAGCTGAAGACAGCCGGCGCTTTCAGCGCTCCGCCCAAGAAGAAAGCCTGATCGCCGAGTGGCGATAACCTGAAAGGATTCAGCAATGAAAATAGCGATTATCGGGCAGCAGGATTTCGGCAAAGCCGTGCTCGAAGCATTCCTGGAGCGCAAAGATGAGGTAGCTGGCGTGTTCTGTGCGCCGGAAAAGCCCGGGGCAAAGCCCGATCCGTTGCGCATACTGGCGGAGGAACGCGGCCTCAAAGTATTTCAGTTTCCGTCGCTGCGGGTTCCCGAAGCACATGACGCACTGAAATCACTCAAGGTCGATATCGGCGTGATGGCGTACGTCCTGCAGTTCGCGCCGGACACCTTTGTCCACCTGCCGCGCCTGGGCACGATCCAGTATCACCCGTCGCTATTGCCCAAGTACCGCGGCCCGTCGTCGATCAACTGGCCCATCATCCGCGGCGATACCAGGACCGGACTGACCATATTCCGTCCCAATGAAGGGCTGGACGAAGGGCCGGTAATCCTGCAGAAGACCTGTGACATCGGACCCGACGAAACCATCGGTGAGGTCTATTTCAACAAATTGTTCCCCATGGGTGTCAAGGCGATGCTCGAGGCCGCTGACCTGGTGTTGGCCGGCAAGCATACGGAAACCGTGCAGGACGAGTCGCAGGCGAGCTATGAAGGCTGGTGCCGTGCCGGCGAAGCGCGGCTGCAATGGTCCAACCATGTTGATTTCGTCTATAACCTCATTCGCGGCACCAATCCCGCACCGGGGGCGTGGACCACGCTGAACGGGAAGAAGGTGCAGATTCTCGATGCGCGTAAACACCTGTTTCGCCGCTTTGCGGATGTCACGGGCAAGATCGGTGAAGTGGCTGAAGTGTCGGCAACGAGCTTCAAGGTCACCGCGCAGGGCGGTGTCATTGAAGTGCTGCGCGCGCGTGGCGAGGACGGGAAGAAGCTGTCCGGCGGTGAATTTGCGAGTGCAAACGGCTTGGCCAAGGGTGCATTACTCGGTACCTGACCGGTAATTTTCGCGTCTCGATGAAAAGCCACGCAGTTGCGTGGCTTTTTCTTGCCGATCCGTCATAACCTATTGTTTTAATTAATTATTTATTTGAACGGCCGCACTGGTACAGCCTGGCGGCGCAACCCGGTTCGCGTTGGTCGGCGATTGAAGACCGATCGTCGGTTGCCTGCGCATTGCGCGTGATGCTTTGCACTAAGTGCTTAAAAAAAAGCAACTTTCCGAAGTGAATATCGTAAAATCCTTGAAACTCCGTCGATAAGTCGTTCTAAGTCATTCAGCCGAAACATAAAAACAACGGAACGGGCGTGCAAGGGATGAAAAAACTGAGCTTCTGGAAAGCCGACTGGTTTCTCGGGCTTTCTGTCGCGATCGTGATGCTGGTAGCAGCGCGCGGCGACCTGATCCAGAGCCTGGAGCGCAAGGCCTATGACCTTGGCGTTCAAGCCGCGTCCCGTGCCCCGTCCGATCGCATAGCCGTGATTGCAATTGACGATGCGAGCATTGCCAACATCGGTCGCTGGCCGTGGTCGCGTGATGTGCACGCACGCATGATTGATCTGCTGGCAGGGGCCAAGGCCAAGGTTGTTGCCAATACGACGTTCTTTTTTGAACCGCAGCGTGACGCGGGACTCGTATATATCGAAAAACTGCTCAACTTGCAGAACGAGTTGGCGCTGCAGGCATCTGCAGACCCCAAGGCTGCCGTTGCAGTCGATGGCCTGGCGCGAATGGGGGCGGTACTGACCGAAGCGGAAAAGGCGCTAAACACAGATCGCCGGCTCGCGGGCAGCATGCAGCGGGCCGGCAATGTCGTTTTGCCGATGATTTTCCAGCAACTGGCCGAGCCGCAGGGCAATCCGGACAAGCCACTGCCGACGTATGTGCTTGTGAATGGAATGCCCGGCCCACGCGGTGCAGACACGCTGCCGCCGCCGGGAGTGTTCCCGTTGTATCCGGTGGCGGAACTCGGCCCGGCCGTCGGCGGTATCGGGCATCTGAATGCGGATATCGATGTTGACGGCGCAGTGCGCGCCGAACCGCTGCTTGTGCGTTATTACGACATGGTTTTTCCGGCGCTGTCGGTACAGATCGCAGCGCGCAGCCTGAACCTGGGCGTTGCGGACATCAGGCCGGTCTGGGGCGAGGAACTGCAGCTGGGAAAATTAAGGGTGCGAACAGACACCGAATTGCGCATGCATACGTTTTTCTATGCCAATCGCGAAGGCCGGTCGCCATTTCCGGTGGACTCGTTTTTTGATGTGCTCAGCGGCAAGGTGCCGGCAGCCAAATATCAGGACAAGATTGTCCTGATCGGTGCGACTGCGGCCGGGCTGGGCACCACGCAGGTGACGCCTGCGTCGCCGGCGACCGCGCCGGTGATGACGCTGGCCCATACCGTATCGAGCATACTCGGTGAGCACTTTTTTGTGACGCCGTCGTGGGGACCGTGGATGCAACTTGGAGTATTCGTTGCCGTAGCCCTGTACCTGATTATTGTTCTGCCGCGCCTCAAGGCAGGTGTCGCGGCACTGATCAGTCTGCTGATCGGCGGCGTGCTGATCGGTACGCATTTCGGCCTGATGGTGACGCAACTGATGTGGATTCAGCTGATGGCGTCGGCGGCGTTGCTTGCGGTCGGTTACGCGGCATTGACCACCAAGCGTTTTCTGGTGACCGAGCGCGGCAAGGAAAAATCGGATGCGGAATCCGCCGAATCCAACCGCATGCTGGGTATCGCTTACCAGGCGCAGGGCCAACTCGACCTGGCATGGGACAAGCTCCGGCAATGTCCGCTGGATGAGCCGGTCATGGAAAACCTCTATGCACTCGCGCTCGATTTTGAACGCAAGCGCCAGTTCAACAAGGCAGAGTCCGTGCTGCGCTACATGGCGGAATTCAATCCGAAGTTTCGTGATCTCGAGCAGCGTCTGACGCGCGCGAAGGCGCTTTCGGAGACCGTGATACTGGGCGGGGCGCAAGGGCATCCCGGCGGCACCGTGATGTTGCCCGGCGGCGGCATGGAAAAACCGATGTTGGGTCGGTATCAGGTCGAGAAGGAACTGGGCAAGGGTGCGATGGGTGTCGTCTACCTGGGCAAGGATCCCAAGATTGGTCGCGTGGTCGCCATCAAGACCATGGCGCTGGCCCAGGAGTTTGAAGGCGACGAACTGGTCGAAGTCAAGGAACGGTTTTTCCGCGAAGCGGAGACCGCGGGACGGCTGACCCATCCCAACATCGTTACCATCTACGATGCCGGCGAGGAGCATGATCTGGCCTATATCGCGATGGAGTTTCTGAAGGGGCGCGACCTGGTGCCCTTTACCAAGCCCAATGCACTGTTGCCGGTCCCGCTGGTGTTGTCGATCGTTGCCCGCGTCAGCGATGCGCTCGGGTACGCGCATTCGCAAAACGTCGTGCATCGTGACATCAAGCCGGCCAACATCATGTATGAGCCCGACAGTGATACCGCGAAAGTGACCGATTTCGGCATTGCCAGGGTTACCGACTCGTCCAAGACCAAGACCGGAATGGTTTTGGGCACACCGTCATATATGTCGCCCGAGCAATTGGCGGGGAAAAGGGTCGAAGGGCGCTCGGACCTGTTTTCGCTGGGGGTGACGCTCTACCAGATGTTATGCGGCGGGCTGCCGTTCCAGGGCGAGTCCATGGCGCAACTGATGTTCAAAATCGCCAACGAACCTCACCCGGACATACGCACAGTCCGGAAGGGTCTGCCGACCTGTGTGGCCGCAGTAACCAACAAGGCACTGGCAAAGGATCCGGATCAGCGCTATCAGAGTGGAGAACAGATGGCGAAAGCCATTCGTCTTTGCCTCGGAACGCTGGCCGCGGCACCAAAGACGAACACTGCTGTATCCTAAGGCGACGAGATGGCGGATTTGACCAACGTGATTGAACTGACCACAGCAACGCACTCGGGAATGGTGCGGTCGCACAATGAGGACAGCATTGGTGCCGACGCATCCATCGGGCTCGCTGTGCTGGCCGATGGCATGGGTGGCTACAACGCGGGTGAAGTTGCCAGCGGCATTGCGGTAGCGATGATCAGCGCCGAAATGAAGAAGGCCCTGGCGGGCGTTGGTGACAATTTTGACGCGGCGGCGGCCGAGCGCCTGGTCAGCGAAAACGCAGTGCGTGCCAACAGTGCAATTTTCCAGGCCGCACAGAATCAGGCTCAATATGCCGGCATGGGGACGACGCTGGTCGTGGCCCTGTGGCACGATAACAACATGATAGTCGGGCATGTCGGTGATTCCCGCCTCTACCGTTTCCGCGGCGGCAATCTGGAGCAGATTACGCGTGATCACTCCCTGCTGCAGGAACAGATTGACAGCGGCCTCATCACCAAGGCGCAGGCGCGTCACTCGCAGAACAAGAACCTGGTTACCCGTGCGGTCGGGATTGATCCGGATGTCGAGCCCGAGGTGCACAGTTACCCGGTCCAAGTGGGAGACATCTACCTCTTGTGTTCCGATGGTCTCAATGACATGGTGAGCGACGAGGACATGCAGTTGACACTGTCGTCGCTGCAAGCCAATCTGCCGCTGGCAGCGGAGCAACTGGTGCAGCAGGCGAATGACAATGGCGGTCGTGACAATGTTTCGGTTATTCTGGTGCGTGTGCTGAAGAGCTTTCCGGCCCGCAGCGGTTTTGTAGACAGGCTGAAGTCCTGGTTCAAATAAGCAACGGGGATTACTACTATGGCAAAGTTGATACTTACGCTCGAAGGTTCCACGATCCGCGAGGTGCCGCTCGACAAGGAGCGCATCATGATCGGTCGCAAGCCGTCCAACGAGATCCAGATCGAGAATCTGGCAGTAAGCGGCGAGCACGCGTGCATTGTGACCATACTCAATGACTCTTTCCTCGAGGATCTGGGTTCGACCAACGGCACCCTGGTGAACGGCAACCAGATCAAGAAACACATCCTTCAGAACAACGATGTGATCGAGATCGGCAAATACAAGCTCAAGTATGTTGCCGAGCCCGCCGCAGGCCAGGCCGGCGGCGGTGATGATTTCGAGAAAACGATGATTCTGCGGGCGCCACCGAAGGTAGCTGCGCAAGCCGCGAAACCGGCGAGCGAGTCCGCGGCGCCACCGAAGCCCGCAACCGAGCCG
>JAOUIN010000123.1 GCA_029883965.1 Betaproteobacteria bacterium | reverse complement strand
GCCGTTGCCGCCTGTGCCCGACGGTATGGCGCCGAAGTGGAATTGCGCGATCCCTTGCCAACGATCGCGCACGGTTTCACGCACTTCAATCTTGATATTCTGCCGCAGCCGGTGACCGTGGCGGCATGGCCGCAGCGCGCGGAGGAGCCGGGCTGCTTGTGGATATCGCCTGATGATGCCTTGCGGGCAGCGGTGCCGAAGCCGGTGCGTGACATCCTCGAACAGCTCATCGGCAATCGCCGGGGACGGGCCGGTGCTGATCGCGGCATTAAGCGGTAATCTGCACAAAGCGGCTTATGACATGGATTCGCGGACGAGACATGAAATCGCGGATGAGTGAACCGGTATCGATGAACTGGCAGGACATCAGCGATTGGCGCAAAGCGCAGCGTGAGCACTGGATCGCCTGGCGTTGCGCGGTTCCGCAGGCGCAGCATGTCGCGTGGGGCCGGCGCATGACCGCACTGCTGTGTGCCCTGCTGCCGGCGCCACAAAACGCGGTCATCGGATTCTGCTGGCCGTTCAAGGCGGAGTTTGATGCACGCTTTGCCGTGCGCTACTGGCGTGAGCGGGGTGCTACGGCGGCGTTGCCCGAAGTAACCGGCAAGGGTCGGCCGCTGCGTTTCCGTCAGTGGTGGCCGGGTGCGCCGATGACAAGGGGTGTTTACGACATTCCTCTGCCCGACGGCACTCCCGAATTGCTGCCCGATATCGCGATCGTGCCGATGAATGCCTGCGATGGCGGCGGCTATCGCCTGGGTTATGGCGGCGGCTATTTTGACCGGACGCTGGCGGCGCTGGAACAGCGCGTGGTTGCCATAGGCGTGACCTATGATGCCAGTCGCGTGCCGACCATCTATCCGCAGGCACACGATGTCGCCATGGATCTGGTGGTTACCGAAGCGGGGCTGTACGCGACGCGTGGCGGGCGCCTGGCCTTCCTAGACACTGCCGCCGGTGCGGCCGAGCTGCAGCGCCTGCTGCGGCTGCGTGACTTGCCGAGAAAACATAGTAACTAATTGTTTTTATTGATATTTTCAATGATGCCATGCGCCAGCAACAGCCCGCGCAGTTGTGTCAGCCGGGCCGCGGTATCGGTCTGTTCCAGCAGCGCCTGTTTTTCCAGCGGCGAAATCGGCAGAATTTCCGCAAGCCGGTAACTGACCCACACCGGATCGTCGAGGTTCACCGGCCCCGGCACACTGGCCGCGCCCGCGCGCTCCACGGCCATGCGCAGCACTTCCTGGCAGGCGTAATCGACGCTGTCCGGACGCGTCGGATCAGGCAGTGTTTCTACGCGGCCGGAGATCAGGCCGTTCGCAGCAATGCTGGTTTCAAGTACACGAAAACGTGTGCCGCCGCGAGCGAGGACGGTGAACAGGTTCGGATGCGGCACATCCCATTGCTCGATGTGCGCGAGACAGCCCACCAGATGCGGTGCGGCGGGAATGCCCACCTCCGCGCCCTCTCTGATCAGGCATACGCCGAACGGCGACGTATCGCGCAGGCAGACCTTGATCATTTCGACATAGCGTTGCTCGAATATTTTCAATGGCAGCAGGCCGCCGGGGAACAGCGCCGAGCTCAGCGGGAACAGCGGCAGATCGTATGGCGCAGAGCTCATGTATCGAGTTCGCGGTGGCGCGTACGCGCTTGCGAATTCTCGTGGAACCGGGCAGCCAGCGTTTCGACAAAAAACACCGAGCGGTGACGGCCGCCGGTGCAACCGATGGCGACGGTCAGATAACTGCGGTTGTCACGGTCAAAAGCCGGCAACCAGTCCGCAACGAAGCGGTATATGTCTTCGAGCATGCGCATCGCGTCCGGCGTCGCCCGCAGAAAGTCGGCAACCGCGGCGTCACGCCCGGTCAACGGCCGCAGTTGCGGATCGTAATGCGGGTTGGGAAGGCAACGCACGTCGAACACGAAGTCGGCATCGAGCGGAATGCCGTGTTTGAAACCGAAAGATTCGAATAACAGTGTCAGGCCGGAATAAGGCAGGGATACAAAATCCCGGATCCAGTTGCGCAATGTGTTGGGTGCGAGGTCACTGGAATCGATATGATGGGCCACGTCGGCAATTCCGGCGACCAGTTCGCGTTCGCGCGCGATGCACTCCGGCAGGGTCAGTCCGCTTGACGACAACGGATGGCGGCGACGGGTCTCGGAATACCGCCTGATCAGCGTGTCTGCCTTGGCCTCGAGGAAAATCACGCGCACATCGATGCCTTCTTCGCGCAGATGCGCGACCAGATCCGGCAGGCCGGCGACGGTATTGCCGGTGCGCGCATCCACGGTCAGCGCGACGCGGTCATTGCCGGATGCCCGCAAAGTGTCGACCAGACCGCCGACCATTGCCACCGGAAGATTGTCCACGCAGTAGAAGCCGGCGTCTTCGAGCACGGCCAGGGCAACGCTTTTTCCCGAACCGGACAGTCCCGTGATGAGGATCAGTTGCATGTTCGTGCAGGAAAACGAAAGATTTCAGTCGTTCTGGTTGGTCATCGATCGCGTCTGGCGTTCGATGAACTCCCGGGTGCTGTCGATGCCGCGCATCTGCAGCACGTGACTGCGTACAGCCGCCTCGGTCAGCACCGCGAGATTGCGGCCGGCAGCAACCGGGATGGTCACTTTCCGGATTTCCACGTCCATCAGTGTTTCGGTTCCCGGTTTCAGCGGCAGCCGGTCGAGGTGGGCGAGGTCCGTGGACGGCCGCTCGAGGTGCACAATGAGCTTGACGTTTTTGCGCGGGCGCAGCGCCGCTTCACCGAATATGGTGCGGATGTTGAGCACGCCGAGCCCGCGTACCTCGAGAAAATCGCGTAGCAGTGCCGGACAGCGGCCCTCAATGCTTTCCGGGCCGAGACGAAAGAGTTCAACGACATCATCGGCGATCAGGCCGCTGCCGCGGCTGATCAGTTCCAGTGCGAGCTCGCTCTTGCCCACACCGGAATCGCCGGTCAGCAGCACGCCGACACCGAGCACATCCAGAAACACGCCGTGTACGGTCGTTGATTCGGCCAGCGCCCGGGCGAGGTGCGGGCGCATGGTCCACATCAGCTCCACGCTGGGAATCGGTGACGAGAACAGCGGGGTGTTTGTGGCTTCTGCAACTTCGAGCAATACCGCCGGCGTCGAGTTGGCGCCGGCGACGATGAAACAGGCAAGTTCACGGGTGGCAGCTTTTTGCAGCATGCTGCGGCATTCCGCCGGATTCAGGCCGTCCAGATAAGTGACTTCAGATTCACCCAGCACCTGGATCAGGTTCGGGTGTATGAAATTCAGGTGGCCCACAAGCCCCTTGGACGAGTCCTTGGTGAGCTCGCTGTCGATGCCCTTGTCGGCGCCGCTTTTCCCGGCGACCCAGGTCAGTTGCAGCTTTGCCCGGGTATCCTCAAACAGCCGGGCTATGCTGACCTGCGGCATTGGGTTCCCACTGGGTGATCAACTGCAGTAATTCATCCGGAGTCGCTGCGCCCAGCAGCTTTTCGCGAAAAGGTTTGTCGCAGAACATCTGCGCCAGCTCGGACAGGATCTGCAGATGCTCATCGGTTGCACGCTCGGGCACCAGCAGCACGAAAATCAGTTTTACGTTCTGGCCGTCGGGCGCATCGAAGGGAACGGCGTTTTGCACGCGTATGATCGCGCCGGTCGCTGATTTCAAACCCTTGATGCGGCCGTGCGGAATGGCAACACCCTGGCCAAGGCCGGTGGAGCCGAGTTTTTCACGGGCGAACAGGCTGTCAAAAATTACGCTGCGGGACAGGCCGCCGCTGTTCTCGAACATCAGTCCGGCCTGTTCGAACACCCGTTTTTTGCTGGTCAAATCGGCGTCGAGCAGAATGTTCTGCGCGGTAAGCAGTTTCGCGATCAGGTTCATGAGTAAATTGGTTAAGTAGCGCGACCCCCGGGATTGCGCCGGGCGTCACTCTATGGGTTGATGTTTGAGTGGCGCCGCATCATGGCGATGCGCGAGGTTCTTGCCTTTGTGTTTGAGGATTGCCCGGTCGAGCTTGCCGACAAGGTTGTCAATCGCAACGTACATATCCTCCCCGTGCGCTTCACAGAAAATCTCTTTGCCGCTGAGATGCACGGTTGCTTCCACGGTATGCAGCAGTTTTTCCACTGTCATGATGACATTGATGTCGATGACATGGTCAAAGTGGCCGGTAATCTTCTCCATTTTGTGTGCGACATGCTCGCGAATCGCCGGAGTGATCTGCAGGTGGTGACCGGTCAGGTGCAAATTCATAGTGTTTCCTCCATCAAAGGGTTTTCCTCAGATTTACCGGAAGAATCTGCATGGATTCCCGGTATTTTGCAACAGTACGCCGTGCCACCACTATACCCTGCTGGCCGAGTAATTCCGATATCTGTCCGTCACTCAGGGGGGTGCGGGTGTTTTCCGCGCCGACCAGTTGCTTGATCAGCGCGCGTATTGCCGTGCTTGACGCCGAGCCGCCGGCTTCAGTGGAGACGTGACTGCCAAAGAAATACTTCAGTTCGAAAATGCCGCGGGGCGTATGCATGAATTTCTGGGTGGTTACCCGTGATACGGTGGATTCATGCAGGCTCAGGGTATCTGCGATTTCACGCAGCACCAGAGGGCGCATCGCGACTTCGCCGTGCTCCAGAAAGTTGCGCTGGCGATCAACTATCGCCTGCGATACGCGCAGTATCGTGTCAAATCGCTGCTGTACGTTCTTGATGAGCCACTTCGCTTCCTGCAGCTGCGAACCCAGTTGTTGCGCGTTGACTCCGCGGTTACGCTGCAGGATATCCGCGTAGAGCCGGTTTACGCGCAGTCGCGGCATGGCATCCGAATTGAGTGCGGCAACCCATACGCCCTTGATTTTCCGGACGATGACGTCAGCGACGACAAATCGTGTTTCTTCGGCCGAAAAATCGCGGGCGGGTTTGGGGTTGAGGCTGACGATCAGTTTCTGCACCGAACGCAGGCAGTTGTCGTCGCATTTCAATACGCGTTTCAGGCGGGAAAAATCCTTTGCTGCCAGACTGTCGAGGTGATTTTTTACGATGTCCATCGCGGCGCTACGGTGCGGCGTATCGTCGGGCAGCACAGCCAGTTGCAGCGTCAGGCACTCTGCGAGATCACGTGCGCCGACGCCGGCGGGCTCGAGGTGCTGCAGATGCTGAAGCGCAGCCGACAGTTCCTCCGGCGCCACTTCGAGCTCCGGTGGCAGCATGGTTCTGATTTCGTCCAGTGTCTGCCGCAGGTAGCCGTCATCATTCAGTGAATCGATCAGCAGGCTGACGAGTTGCCTGTCTCGATCCGACAGGTGCAGCAGTGACATTTGTGCGCCGAGATGGGCCCGGAGGTCTGCGGGCTGCTCAGCAATCGGCATTGAATCGTCATCGTCCGACTCGGCACTGTTGCTCCCGCTGCCGTAAGAGGCGCCTTCCATGACGTCAAACGCGGTGGCCTCTTCGCCGGGCGCGGACGAGTCCGGTTCAGTGGTCGCCGGTGTATCGGTGGAGTCCCCGGCTGACTGGGTAACACCGTCGTTCGGCGGCGTGTGCGGCTGCTCGATGACGCGATCCTCGCGTTCGAGCAGCGGATTGTCCTGCAGCAGACGCTCGATTTCCTGGTCCAGTTCAAGCGTGGACAGCTGCAGCAGTCTGATCGACTGCTGCAATTGCGGCGTCAATGTCAGATGCTGTGAAAGCCTGAGCTGTAGCGAATGTTTCATTCAAAACCGGAGGGGATCGTATCCCGGACTCGTGCGCTCGCAATTATGCGCGCCGCAGGATATCAAAGCCGGAAATGTTCACCGAGATAGACTTTCCGGACGTTTTCATTATAGACGATCTCGTCGGGTTTGCCGTAGGCCAGCACCGAGCCGTCGTTGATGATATAGGCGCGATCACAGATTCCCAGGGTTTCCCGCACGTTGTGATCGGTAATCAGTACGCCGATGCCGCGGGCGCGCAGGAATCCGATGATTTTCTGGATTTCAATCACCGCAATCGGGTCGACGCCGGCAAAGGGTTCGTCAAGCAGGATGAAGCGCGGTTCGGTGGCCAGCGCACGGGCAATTTCCACGCGCCGCCTTTCGCCTCCTGAAAGGCTGATCGCCGGACTGCTGCGCAGGTGTCCTACGTGCAGATCCTGCAGCAGCGTATCCAGCCGGGTTTCGATCGTAGCCGGGTCGTCATGATAAAGCTCCAGTATCGCGCGTACATTGTCTGCGACCGAAAGGCGCCGGAAGATCGAGGCTTCCTGGGGCAGGTAGCTCAGTCCCAGACGTGCGCGGCGGTGCATCGGCATGTGCGTCAACCGGGTCTGGTCAAGGTAGAGTTCGCCGCCGTCCATCGCAACGAGTCCCACCATCATGTAAAAGCAGGTGGTCTTGCCCGCCCCGTTCGGGCCCAGCAATCCGATGACTTCGCCGTTGCGTACTTCGAGGGACACGTCCTTGACGACAGTGCGTGTACGGTAACGCTTCTTCAGCCCTTCGGCTTTGAGCACGAAGGTGCCGGGAGTTGCGCTTGCAGACGTCGAGTTCACGGCTGGTTGTTGCACGGTATCCAAGGCGGTATCAGAGTGGCGCCGGCTGGCTGGTTGCCGCGGCACCGGCGGGCTTGGACGGTGCCGGCGTTATCGCAGCCGGTTTGTCCTTCGGCTTGGGCTGGATCACCGCATGCACGCGGCCGTCCGATCCGGCCGCGGCTTTGGTGCCGCCCCCCGTGACCTGGAAGAATTCGGTGTTGGCGTTGTACGAAATGTAATGTCCGCGGACTTCGTCACTGCCCTTTTTCATCAATGCGCGGTTGAACATTTCCATTTTGTCGGCACGACTGTCGTACTC
>JAOUIN010000122.1 GCA_029883965.1 Betaproteobacteria bacterium | reverse complement strand
CCACGCTGATTTATGCCGATCCGCGGCGCTCGGAATTGTCGCGCCACGCGAAATATTCGCTGCAGTTCAAGCCGGATACCGACGTGGCCCTGCTCAACGCGATGATGCATACCATCGTGCATGAGAGCCTGGTCGACGAAGCCTTTATCAGGTCGCGCACTATCGGCTATGAAGAGCTGAAGAAGAATGTTGAAGGCTACAGTCCGGAAGCGATGGCGCCGGTTTGCGGCATACCGGCCGAAACGATCAAGGAAGTGGCGCGGGTGTATGCGAAGTCCAAGGGCTCGATGATTCTGTGGGGCATGGGCATCTCGCAGCACGTGCACGGCACCGACAATGCGCGCTGCCTGATTGCGCTGTGCCTGATGACCGGCCAGATCGGCCGCCCGGGCACCGGACTGCATCCGTTGCGCGGCCAGAACAATGTGCAGGGTGCGTCGGACTCCGGTCTGATCCCGATGGTGTTCCCGGATTACCAGCGCGTCGACAACAAGGACGCGCTGGCACGGTTCGAAAAACTGTGGGGCACGAAGCTCGATCCCAAGCCCGGCCTGACGGTGGTGGAAATTATCCACGCCACGCTCGCCGGCGACATCCGCGGCATGTATGTCATGGGCGAGAATCCGGCGATGTCGGATCCGGATGCGCACCATGCACGCGAGGCGCTGGCAAAACTCGACTGCCTGGTGGTGCAGGAAATCTTCCTGACGGAAACCTGCTACTACGCCGACGTCATCCTGCCGGCGACGGCCTGGCCGGAGAAGGACGGTACGGTGACCAACACCGATCGCATGGTACAGCTCGGCCGCAAAGCGCTGGATGCACCGGGCGAAGCCAAACCCGACCTGTGGATCATCCAGGAACTGGCAAGGCGGCTGGAGCTCGACTGGAATTATGCCGGCCCGCGCGACGTGTTCAACGAAATGCGCAAGGCCATGGATTCGATCGCCGGCATCACCTGGGAGCGGCTGGAGGCCGAGAGCTGCGTGACCTATCCCTGCGAAAAAGAAGGTGATCCAGGACAACCTGTTGTTTTTATTGATAAATTTCCTACAGCGACGGGCAGGGCGAAGTTTGTGCCGGCAGATGTCATACCCGCTGCAGAGCGTCCGGACCGCGAATTCCCGCTGGTGCTGATCACCGGCCGGCAACTGGAACACTGGCACACGGGTGCGATGACGCGCCGTGCCGGAGTACTCGATGCCATCGAACCGGTGCCCACCGTGTCCATGCATCCGCTGGATCTGGATCAGATCGGCGCCAAGGGCGGCGACGTCGTAACGGTGGAATCGCGGCGCGGCATCATTTCGCTGTACGCGCGGCCTGACGACGGCTCGCCGCGCGGCGCCGTGTTCATACCGTTCTGTTTTTACGAAGCGGCTGCAAACCTGCTGACCAATGCGGCGCTGGACCCGGTAGGCAAGATTCCGGAGTTCAAGTACTGCGCTGTCAAGGTCATGAAAGGCGGCGAACTGACGCCGCGATCGAGCTACGGCGGCGGGCAGGTCCTGGCACAAGCCGCAAAAGTCTGAAACCCGAATTCAAAAAACAGCCCTGCAGCTGCAGGGCGGTCATTCACGTTTAGGAGAGGAACACCATGGCACTGTCGGATATTGAAATTGCCCAGGCGGCGAAAATTGAGCGCGTCGTCAAGATTGCGCAGAAGCTCGGTATTCCGGAAGAGCATCTGGTGCCCTATGGTCACACCAAGGCCAAAGTGTCGCTGGAATACATCGACACCCTGAAGAACAAGAAGAACGGCAAGCTGATCCTGGTGACTGCGATCAGCCCGACACCGGCCGGCGAAGGCAAGACGACGACGACAGTGGGTCTCGGTGATGCGTTGAACAAGATCGGCAAGAAAGCCATGATCTGCCTGCGTGAGCCTTCACTGGGCCCCGTGTTCGGCATGAAAGGCGGGGCGGCCGGCGGCGGCTATGCCCAGGTCGTGCCGATGGAGGACATCAACCTCCACTTCACCGGCGATTTCAACGCCATCGCGCTGGCCAACAACCTGCTGGCTGCGGCACTCGACAACCACATTCATCACGGCAATGAACTGGGCATCGACGTGCGCCGCATCACCTGGAAGCGGGTGATGGACATGAACGACCGCGCGCTGCGCGATATTACGGTCTCGCTGGGCGGGCCGGGCAACGGTTATCCGCGCCAGGATGGCTTTGACATTGTCGTGGCCTCGGAAGTCATGGCGATTTTCTGTCTGTGCACATCGATCAAGGATCTGAAAACACGTCTCGGCAACATTGTTGTGGGCTATACCCGCGAGCAGAAGCCGGTGTGTGCCAAGGATTTGAAAGTGCACGGTGCGATGACAGTGCTGCTGAAGGACGCGCTGGCACCGAACCTGGTGCAGACGCTGGAGAACAATGCGGCGTTCGTGCACGGCGGACCTTTTGCGAACATTGCCCACGGCTGCAACACCGTGATTGCGACCCAGACCGCGCTGAAGCTGGCGGATTACGTGGTTACCGAGGCCGGTTTCGGCGCTGATCTCGGTGCTGAAAAATTTGTTGATATCAAATGTCGAAAATCGGGTTTGAAGCCCGACGCCTGCGTGATTGTGGCGACCATACGCGCGCTGAAGTTTCACGGTGGCGTCGACGTGAAAGAACTCAACAAGGAAAACCTCGCGGCGCTGGAAAAGGGCGTGGCCAACCTTGAGCGCCACGTCAAGAACGTGCGAGAGAACTATGGCCTGAAGTGCGTGGTGTCGATCAACCACTTCACGTTCGACACCGATGCCGAAGTCGAATTGCTGAAGAAGAAAATGGCGCCGCACGGGGTGCCGGTGATTCTGGCCAGGCACTGGGCCGATGGCGGTGCGGGTGCGACAGAAGTTGCAAAGAAAGTCGTCGAAATGATTGACCAGGGGGAGAACCAGTTCAAATTCGTCTACGACGAGAAGCTGCCGCTGTGGGACAAGATGAAAGCCATTGCCACCAAGATTTACGGCGCGGCTGACATCTCCGCCGACAACAAGGTGCGGAATCAGATCAAGAAACTGCAGGAGGACGGTTACGGCGAATATCCGGTTTGCGTGGCCAAGACCCAGTACTCGTTCTCGACCGATGCCGGCCTGCGCGGCGCGCCTTCCGGCCACATGGTCAATATCCGCGAGGTGCGGCTGTCGGCCGGCGCCGAGTTTGTGGTCATGGTCTGCGGCGATATCATGACCATGCCGGGGCTGCCGAAGATCGCGTCTGCGGAGAAGATCGATCTGGATGATGCCGGCAAGGTAGTCGGTTTGTTCTGATCGGTATTCGGCACCGGGCATGCACGGCAGTGGTTGTTGCTCTATATTGAACGCATAACAACTTAACGAGAATATTCATGGAAATGACCATTAGCGACGCCGCATTCTGGATTGCATTGATGCAGATCATCGGTGTCAATATCGTGCTCTCGGGCGACAACGCGGTCGTTATAGCGCTGGCTGCCCGCTCTCTACCGCCGGCGCAGCAGAAAAAGGCGATCATATGGGGCAGCGGCGCAGCCGTGGTGATGCGGATTGTGCTCACCATAGTCGCCGTCGAGATGCTCAAGCTGCCTTATCTCAAAATCGTGGGCGCCGGCCTGCTGATGTGGATCGGCATACAATTGCTCCTGCCCGAGGATGAGGGCGAGGGAGCCGGAGGGGCCACCGGAAACCTTGCTGCGGCGATTCGCACCATACTTATCGCTGATCTGGTGATGAGTCTCGATAACGTGATTGCAGTTGCAGCCGCCGCCAAGGGCAGCCTGACCCTGTTGATCGTAGGCTTGGCGATCAGCATTCCGCTGGTGGTATTCGGCAGCACCTTCCTGTTGAAAGTCATGGGCCGCTATCCGGTCATCATTACCATAGGTGCGGGACTGCTGGGCTGGGTCGCGGGCGATATGGTGACCACGGATCCGCTGGTCAAGGAGTGGGTAAGCATTTATGCCCCCTGGCTGCATGAGGCTGCCGAAGTGCTCGGGGCGATTCTGGTGGTCATTACGGGCAAGTGGCTGGCGGCCGAAGCGATGCTGAGAAGAGCCATGCCCGAAGATCTTGGCCCAGGGGCTGCGGGACAAATCGTTGCCGCGACCGCACCCGTTGTTGCGGGGGCACAGGCGACCGGTGCGAGCTTTGTCAACCGCATACTGCTGCCTGTGGATGCATCGGACCATTCAGTGCATGCCGTGGAATATGCGCTGAAGATGCGGCAACATCATCCGGACCCAGAGGCCTTTGACATCCTCCTGTTGAATGTGCAACCTGGTGTGCCCGGGGACGTAAGCCGATTCGTGTCGAAAGAAGCGTTGCAGGATTTTCATCGTGAAAACAGTGAATTGGCGATCGAACGTGCCCGCAAGATTCTGGATGAAGGTAAAGCCAATTACAGCGTGCATACGCTCGTCGGCAAACCGTGGGAGATGATCAGCGGCTTTGCCAGTGCCAACCAATGTGATCAGATCGTCATGGGCACGCGCGGCCTGGGCACGAATACCGGGGCGCTGCTCGGTTCGGTTGCGCAAGGCGTGGCGCAATACAGCAAGGTGCCCGTCGTGCTGGTGAAATGACCCGGCATCCATCAGACGATGGATTTGTCCGGAGCGCGGGCGGTGTAATGCGCAGCAGGCAATGCCGGATCGGTCGAGACCGGGATTGCCCGCCGCCCCGGAAATTGTTGGGAATGTAAGGCGCATCCGGGTATGCATCGGGTCCTTGTGCTGGCTGACGGGTCAGAAAGCTCGGATCGCGCGGTCAAGGCGCTTATCCGGAACCTGGCGGAGTTCCGGGAAACGCCGGATGTGCACCTGATGAACGTGCAACATCCGTTTCCGGGAACGGTCCATGTCGCGCGCGATCAATCTGCGGAAGCGCACCGCCAGGCGGGTCTGGATGCCATGAAATCCGCGCACAGACTGCTGGATGAGGCGGGAATTCAATATACGGATCATGTCTGCGTGGGCGATGTTGCCGCCGTCGTCGCCGAGTATGTTGATCAAAACCCCGTTGACCAGATCGTAATGGGCACTCACGGGCGCAGTGCCGCGATGACCCTGTTGCTGGGCTCAACAGCGCGCGAGGTGATCCGGTTGGTCGATGTCCCGGTTCTGTTGGTGAAGTAGGGCGCGTTGACGCTGTTGCGAAGTTCGTGATAAAAAGCGGCGTTGATTTGCCCGGTGAGCTGTTCCGGGATGCTGTAGAGAAGGGGAGTAGCTAGAGCGGCGGGTCCACAAGCGCTGCTGAGGCAGGGCCGTCATTACGGGACATGATTTGATCATTTCCCCGGTCCTGCCGGCAATGGCACACATTGCTCATGCGAGACCTTTGCCCGGCCGGGCAGAGGTATTTTTGTCCGGGATGATAAATCAAGAGCGTGTCCATGCTGGTTGGGCACGCTGATGGTGGCGGACGTGCGTCTCGTTCCCATTATCCGGTGATTTCACAAAAAGGTATTTCAAGTCATGGACAAGCTCTCAGCAGCAATTGCGGTATTTGCGATCAGTGCTGTTTTCATCATTTTTGCCGGCATGGCGCTGGCGAAGTACGGTGACGAAATTGCCGAGAAAACAGGTTGGGGCACATTGTGGGTCGGCACCATCCTAATCAGTGTGTCGACCTCGTTGCCCGAACTCGTCGTCAACATAGACGCGGTATGGATCGAAAAGTCGCCCGGGCTGGCGCTTGGAAATGTGTTTGGCGCCAATATGATCAACATATTCGTGATTGGTGTAACGGCGCTGATATTCGGGACGCGCAACCTGTTCGGCAATCAGGGCAGAGAAACCCAACTCTTGGTCCAAACGGGTATCTTTCTGGTGGCAATAGCGACGGTGTTGGCCGCTACAGGCGACTTCAAGCTTGGTCCAACCAGTCTTGGAGCGCTGTTGATCGGAGCAGCCTACATTATTGGCATGCGCGCGGTTTTCTTTGCAGGGCGAGCGGCTTTGGTGGAAGCGGAGTTTGAGCCCGCACCCAAAGGTAATCCACGCAAAGCCTTCATCGGTTTTGCAGTTGCATCAATGGTGGTGATAGTCGCAGGCCACTTCCTGGCGGCCAGCGCGGATGATATTGCCAAACTCAGTGGCATCAGCGCCAGTTTTGTCGGGGTGCTCCTGGTGTCACTGGTCACAACACTGCCCGAGGGGACGGTGACCATAACGGCGTGTTTCCGCAAGTCCTATGGCATTGCAATCGGCAACGTATATGGCAGTTGTGCATTCAATGTTTTCGTCATCACGATTGCGGACTTGTTTCATGATGGCGCATTGCTGGGGGCGATGGAAAGGGCGCATTTTGTTGCGGCAGCGGCAGCATTCCTGCTGATGTCCATGGGTTTTCTGGCCCTAAAAAGCTGCCAGACTTCGACCATGGCGCTGGCGCGGGTGCTGACCCCGGCCATTCCCGTCGTTTACATTGTCGGGCTTTATCTCGTGTACGTCGTGGCGAAGTAATTAATCGACTGCGAAAAATAACAGGCATCAGGAAAAACGGGGGCAACTGCCCCCGTTTTTTGGCAGTAGCCCGCGTGCCGGGAATGCAATCGGGATTGGGCAATTCATGATTTCCTGGTGCGTGTGCGACGGCGATAGTTGAATTTGGCGGACGACGTAAGATCAGCGCAAGTTGGTTACCTGACCATCCTGCCGGCGACGAGGTTTCTGATTCGCACGTTGGTACAGGCTACAGGGGGGGGCGTCATCCTCGAAGGTCTTGCGGGAGCGGTCGTCGTTTTCATAAATAGGGGAACCGCGAACTGTTAGATTCAGCCAAGGCCGGGCCGGCTGGATTAACCGCATCGGCGGTTGCACGCGCCCTTAACAGAATACGCCCGTATGTTAAGCTAATCAGGCTGAATCTGACGTTTACGGCACTT
>JAOUIN010000121.1 GCA_029883965.1 Betaproteobacteria bacterium | reverse complement strand
GCAGCGATAGCGCGAGATGGCCGCGATATAACGTTCGACGTTGAACTGCGGCATCAGCACCAGGGTGGCGCCCGCCGTCAGACCCTGCTTGATCGCATTGAGCGCGTTCTTGTGATACAGCGGTGCGGCGACGAGAATCACGTCTTTTTCAGTGGTGCCGCGGGTGTGTACCAGGATTAACCGGCTCCAGTTCTGGCCGTAGTGGGTCAGCAGCACGCCCTTGGGTTTACCGGTCGAGCCCGAGGTATAGGGCTGGATGGCGACGGTGTCGGGCGCTGGCTCCAGCGGTGTAAACGCGCCGGGGTCGAGAAATTGTGTAAATGCTGCGCCGTCCGCCCCGTCGTACTGCACGGTTCCGAGGCCTGCAGGGAGCAGGTGCGCGTAGGCGGATTCGCAGAACACCAGTTTCGCCCCGGCATCGGCGACAATGTAGCGGACCGTATCCGCGGCGAGCTTGATATTGATCGGCACCGGTACCACGCCGGCGCGCATCGCCCCCAGCAGGGTGGTCACGAACTCCGCGCGATTGAGTGCAAGGATGCCGATGCGGTCGCCCGCCTTCAGCCCCTTGCGCACGAGGCCGCGTGCGACGGCGTTGGCCGAAGCGTCGAGATCGCGGAAACCGTGTTCACGCGGCGCTGCGGGATCGTGCAGATCGACCAGCGCCGTGCGCGCGAACTGCGCATGCGCCGCGAACGGGGCACCCAGGTTGCCGGGATAGCCCCGGGGTTCAGGGATGGTATTGGCCATGCTGTTGCGATCAGGGCGTGATGATGACCTTGCCGAACACCTCGCGGTCCTCGATCAGCTTCAATCCCTCGGCCGCGCGTTCCAGCGGCAGCACTTCGTCCACGACCGGCTTGATCTTGCCTTCCTGGATCAGGTTCATCAGGGCCTTCAGGTTGTCGTCATAGAAGCTGTTGGAGCCGATGATGTTGAGTTCGAAGCTCCACACATAACGCAGATCTTCCTTGGGGTCGTAGCCCGCAGTGGCGCCGCAGACAAGGATCTTGCCGCCGCGCTTGACGCATTTCAGGGTCGGGCCCCAGGTGTCGCCGCCGGTGAAGTTGATCACCACGTCGACGCCGCCCTCGTAGCTGCGGCGCTGCGGCTTGCCGAACTTCTCGATGGCCCACTTGGAGAAATCCGTGTCCTTGTAGTTGATCACATGGTCGGCACCCAGGTCCTGCAGCCGCTTGATCTTGTCCGCGCTCGAGGCGCAGGCAATGACTTCGGCGCCCAGCATCTTGGCCAGCAGCACGCAACCGGTGCCGACGCCGCCGCTGGCGCCGAGCACGAGTACCTTGTCGCCTTTCTTGATGGTGTTGTGCGTGATGATCATGCGGTGCGCGGTGCCATAGGCGACCGGCAGCGACGCGGCCTGTTCGAAGCTGACGCCGTCGGGCATGCGGATCAGCTGGTCTGCTGCGACCAGGCATTTTTCCGCGAGGCCGCCGTGCATCATTTCCCCCATCAGGCCCTTTTTCTTGTTCAACGGATTGACCAGCACGCGGTCGCCGGGCTTCCAGCCGGAAACCCCTGCACCGACTTCGAGGATCTCGCCCGCCAGATCGAGGCCGATGATCATCGGAAACGGCACCTTGATGCCGGGCATGCCGCGCACGGTGAACACATCGTGATAGTTGAACGAGGTGGCTTTGACGCGAATCACCACGTGGGCGTCGCAGACGACCGGATCCGGAAAATCCTTGACGTATTCCAGTTTGTCCAGCCCGCCGTGTTCCCTGAGTACTACTGCTTTCATGGTGTTTCTCCGTTGGTGATGTGTGTTGATCCGCGCCGCTGCGCGGCATGAGTGGTTTGATGAGCGTTTGTCACTGCCGTTTTCTCCGCGCTGCTGCTAACCCAGAATGCGATTGACGTCGGTCGCGATGCGCGCGGCCCCGATGCCATAAACATGGATCGAAACCGCAACCTTGCCCGCGGTGTTGGTGATGCGGTGGGCGCCGTCAAGGTCGGCATCAAAGCTGAGCGTGCCGGCATCCCGCACCAGCGTTTTCACGGGCCGCGGCCGGCCGCCCTGCTGGTCGATGTCATAGTAGGTTTCATTGACTTCGCCGCTGTAAATCGCGACACCGCACCAGGTATGGTGGGCGTGGATCGGGCTCTGCTGGCCGTGCGCCCACGCAATGGCGACGACGGTATAACGGTCCTGCGGATCGGCGTAGAGCACATGCCGGGTGTAGCGGTCATGACTGGCGCGCTGCTGTTCGGCGCCGAGCCAGCGGCCGGCGGCAACGGCTTCCCCCAGTGCCGCGGTTACCGCGGCGGGCAGGGTGTCGTGCGGTGCGGCCACGGCGGCGTCCAGCCTGCGTACCAGTTGCTGCAGAGCGGCCGGCATCAGCGCACGTCCGCCACGATGGCGAGGTTCATGACCGAACTGCTCTTGAGTATGGCTTTGAGCACCATGTCGCGCGCGGCTTCAATCTGTTCCTGGCAGATGCGTTCGGCCGTTGCGCCGTCGCCGCGCACCAGCGCGCGCACCAGCGTGCGGTGCTCATGCTGCATTTCCTGCGTGCGGTTGCGCATGCCGAGACCGAGATGCAGCAGCCGTGTCATCTCGTCCAGCAGTTGTTCGATCGCGTGGGTCAGCCGCTGATTGCCGGCGGCCTGGGCGATGGCGACATGAAAGTCCTTGTTCGCCTCGAGGAACCGCGTGATGCTTTTCGGCTCGGCGGCCTGATATCCGGCGCGGCAGATTTCGTCGAGTACGCGCAGGCGCTTGATGTCGACGTGGCCGGCGGCCAGGCGCGCGGCATGCGGCTCGAGCAGCAGTCTGAGTGCAAACACGTCCTGAATGTCCTGCAAGGTCACCGGCGTCACCATGTAGCCGCGCCGCGGGATTGCGCGCACCAGGCCGTCGTGCGCGAGCCGCGACAGCGCCATGCGAACAGGTGCCTTGCCCAGTTTGTACTGGGCACAGAGTTGCGCTTCGGAAATCTCGGCGCCGGGAACGAAGGTGCAGCCGATGATGTCGTGTTTGATGCGCTCGTAGGCGCGATCACTGAGCAGGGGTATGGTTTTGATGCCGGCAGAATTCATTTCTCTGAAATTTTAGTTTTGGATATCTGACATGTCAACGCTGGTCGCGGTTTGGCGCAGCGGCCGGTACGGCCCGGGCTGCGACGACCGCATGGTGAACGATGGCCTTGCGCCTTACCGTCGCACCCCAGACAATGGCCACTCCCTTTTTTGCCGGTTTCGCCGCACAAAGAATTTGTCGTGAACAACGCTGTCGCCATGCCGGGCCCGTGGGTGGTCGTAACTGTTGCCACCTTCGCGCAGATGATCGTGGCGATGTCGAACATCCTGCTGCCGACGATTGCCCCGAAGCTTGCCGAGTCGCTGGGCGTGAGTCCGATCCTGATCGGCTATCAGGTCAGTCTGACGTTCGGCGTGGCGACGCTGGCCACGATGTTCGGCGGCAAGGCGGTGCTGCGCTTCGGCGCAGCGCGTACGACACAGCTTGCGATCCTGAGTTGCGGCGCGGGCCTCGCGCTGTTTGCGTTTCCATATATTGGAGCCATTGCGCTGGGTTCGGCCTTTGTCGGCGTGGGCATGGGCATGATCAATCCCGCGGCGGCGCACATGCTGGTGACCTATACGCCCCCGGCACGGCGCAACATCATGTTTTCGATCAAGCAGACCGGTGTGCCGGTTGGAGGCGTGATTACGGCACTGACGGCGCCGGCGATCGCGGTGCATTTCGGTTTTCGCTGGTCGCTGGTGATGGTCGGGGTGATGATCGTGGTGCTGATAGTCGCCACCCAGCGCTACCGCGAGCGCTGGGATCACGATCGCGGCGGGGTGGATCCCGGCAGGACGGCCGCATTCGGGGGGGTGCCGCTGGTGTGGCGTGAGCCGGGGCTACGCTGGATTTCACTGGTGGCGATGATCTATTCCGGCATCCAGCGCTGCGTGCTGAGTTTCACCGTGGTTTATCTGGTGGCCGAAGGGCAGTTCGGGCTGGTCGAGGCGGGTGTGATGCTGTCGGTGGTACAGGTCGGCGGCTCAGCGTCGCGCGTGTGCTGGGGCTGGCTGGCCGACCGTCTCGGCAGCAGTCTGAGTGTGCTGTTGATCATCTGCGTGATCACCATCAGTTCGACCCTCGCGTTGGCATTTTTTCAGGCGGAGTGGCATAAGCCTTTGATTTATATATTATTTTTTATAATTGGTACTGCGGCAGTGGGCTGGAACGGCGTGTTTCACGCGGAAGCCGCACGACTGAGTCCGCCGGGCATGGCCAGCGTGGTGGCGGCGGGCACCACATTCTTCGTGTTTGCCGGCGTGCTGATCGGGCCCGCGGCGTTTGCCGCGGCGTACGGCGGCATCGGCAGTTACAGTCGCACGTTCCTGCTGGTGACGCTGTCCGCGGTGGTAGCGCTTGCGTTGCTGCTACTGGCACGGCGCGAGGCGCCGTCACGCGATCAATGAAAGACCGATGAACATTTTTGCGCAAACCGGGCGGAGCATCCGGCAGTGACCGTCGCCCCCTCGATTGCCGTGGTGGTGCTGGCGACTATGGCCGCGCAGATCGCCTCGGCGATGGGCATTGCGATTTTTCCGGTGATGGCGCCGCATCTGGCGCAGATGCTGGATGTCGATGCCTCGTATGTCGGTTACCAGATCAGCATTTTGTTCGGTGCAGCGATGCTGGTCTCCAGCGTTGTCGGCACCGTGGTACTGCGCTGGGGTGCCTGCCGCGCCATGCAATGGTCTCTGTGGCTGTGTGCGGCAGGCATGATCGCCGGGTTGAGCGGACAGCTGTGGCTGATGCCGCTGGCGGCGATATGTATAGGGGCTAGTAACTCGCTCGCAGCTGCCGGGGCGGCGCATCTGCTGTTCAGGTTCGGATCGGCCAGGCACCGCAACCTGATTTTCTCGATCAAGCAGACAGGCGTACCGCTGGGCTGGGCGTTGATTGCACTGCTGGCGCCGTGGCTGACGATCGCGCTGGACTGGCGCGTGCCACTGCTTGCGGTGCTGGCTTATTCAGTGGCCGGTGCGCTGCTGCTCGAGCGCTGGCGCGGCGTCTGGGACGATGACCGCGACGTACATGCAGCAGGGCGCACCAACCTGCTGACCGGCATCGCGGTGTTGTGGCGTTATCCGACCTTGCGTTATCTGGGGATTTCGGCGTTTTTCTTTTCGTTTGTGCAGCTGTGTCTGGGCACATTCACGGTCAACCTGCTGGTGCAGGAGGCGGGTTACGGCATCGTCACTGCCGGTGTCATGCTCTCGGTGGTGCAGATCGCGGGCATGACCGGGCGGCTTACTTTCGGCTGGGTGGCAGACCGCAGCAATCAGGCCATTCGTGTGCTGTCTGTGAGCAGCCTGATTGCGGCCGCAGGCTGCGTCACCAGCGTTTTCATCTCCGGCGCATGGCCGGAGCCGGCGCTGGCTGTGTTTTATCTGGTATTCGGCATCGTGGCCTATGGCTGGAACGGAGTGATGCACGCGCAGGTCGCGCGGCTCAGTCCGCCGGGCATGGTCAGCGTGGCCACCGGCGGCGTGATGGTGTGGGTATTCGGCGGCATCCTCGCCGGGCCCGCGCTGTTCGCGGTTGCGTACCGCTGGATCGGCACGTATACGACGACGTTCGGTCTGCTGGCCGTTGTGGCGCTGGTCAGTGCCGCGCTGGCGGCAGCAGCGGCACGTTCGGAGCGGGCAGCGTGAGCGTTGCTGCGGCGTATCCGCCGCGGACTGTCGTGGCGGTAGTGGCCGCGACCACTGCGGCACAGGTCGCGGGGGCAATGGGCGCTGCAGTGTTTCCGGTCATCGCGCCGGAACTCGCGCGTACGCTGGATGTGGAAGCCTCTCTGATCGGCTATCAGATGAGCGTGATTTACGGCGCAGCCATGCTCGGGTCGATGCTGTTCACGTGGATGGTCGCGCGTTACGGCGGCTGCCGTACGACGCAGATCGGCATGGCCTGCTGCGTGGTGGGACTGGCGGTCGGTTTTCACTCCAGCGTTCTCGCGCTGGCGGTGACGTCGGTATTCATCGGCATCGCGATGAGCATCAATTTACCGGCCGCGGGGCACCTGCTGTTCCGGTTCAGTCCGCCGCAGCACCGCAATTTCATTTTCTCGCTGAAGCAGACCGGGGTGCCATTGGCATGGGCGCTGATGGCCCTGATTGCGCCTGTCGTGACACTGACCTGGGGCTGGCGCTGGGCACTGGCACTGGTGTTGCTGTCAGCAGTCGTAACCATGCTGGCCATGCAGCCTGCGCGGGAACGCTGGGATGATGACCGGCGGCCGGACCTGCCGGTGCAGGCGCGGATATTCGATGGGGTTCAGCTGGTGTGGCGCATCCCGGCTTTGCGCTGGCTGGGCGTCGCGGCGTTTGGCATGGCATTCGTGCAATTGTGCGTCAGCACCTTTACCGTGATCATGCTGGTGGCGGAGGCAGGTTATACCCTGATCGAAGCCGGATTGATGCTGTCAGTCGCCCAGATTGCCGGTGTGATGGGCCGGATAGTCTGGGGTTGGGTTGCGGATCGCGTGCACGACAGCGTGCGCGTGCTGCAATGGCTGACAATCTGCATGCTGCCCTGTTGTATCGCCATTGCGTTTCTCCAGCCCGGCTGGCCGGTGGCCGCGACTACGTTGCTGTATGCCGTGTTCGGTGCCACGGCGATCGGCTGGAACGGGCTTTACACCGCGGAGGTGGCGCGACGCAGCCCGCCAGGCCAGATCAGTCTGACAACCGGCGGTGCGATGGTGTGGAACTTTGCCGGCATACTCGCCGGGCCTACAGCTTTTACCATTGCGTACAAACTGATCGGCAGCTACGCCTGGACTTACGGCATGCTGACCGCAGTCGTGGCCGTAATTCTTGCGGCGTTGCTTGCTGCGCGGCGTGAAC
>JAOUIN010000120.1 GCA_029883965.1 Betaproteobacteria bacterium | reverse complement strand
AACCGGGGAGTTCGCCGCCAACGAGGCGCTGAAAGCCGCGGTCGACCAGGCCCGCAACGGCGCGTTGCATGTGCTGGGTCTGTTGTCTCCGGGCGGTGTACACAGTCACGAATCACAGATCCTTGCGCTGCTGGAGCTCGCCGCCAAGGGCGGCGCCCGGCAGGTTCATGTGCACGCCTTTCTCGATGGCCGGGATACGCCGCCGCAAAGCGCCGAGGCATCGCTGAAGTTGTTGCAGGAAAAATGCCGGCAGTTGGGCAACGCACAGATTGCCTCGATCTGCGGACGGTATTTTGCGCTGGATCGCGACCAGCGCTGGGACCGTGTCGAGACCGCCTACGATCTGATCGTCGACGGCGCCGCGCGATTCACCGCGCCCGATGCAATTGCCGGCCTGCATGCCGCGTACGCGCGCGGCGAGACCGACGAGTTTGTCAAAGCCACCGCCATAGTTCCGCCAGGGGACAAAGCCGCGCGCCTGAACGACGGCGACGCTGTCGTGTTCATGAATTTTCGCGCCGACCGCGCACGTCAACTGACATCAGCGCTGACTGAACCGGATTTTCAGGGATTCAAGCGCAAACGCACCCCCGGCCCCGGCTACTTCTGCACGCTGACCCGCTACGGCAGGGATTTCGCCCATATTCCGGCGGCATTCGGCCCGCAGGAAATCCGCAACGGTTTCGGCGAATATGTTTCGGCGCAGGGGCTGCACCAGCTGCGCATCGCCGAAACGGAAAAATACGCGCACGTCACGTATTTCTTCAATGGCGGCGTCGAGGCGCCCTATGCCGGCGAAGACCGCATCCTGGTGCCTTCGCCGAAGGTCGCAACCTACGATCTGCAGCCGGAAATGAGCGCGCGCGAAGTAACCGACAAGCTGGTTGCAGCCATCAAAACGCGACGGTATGACGCCATTGTCTGCAACTATGCCAACGGCGACATGGTGGGGCACACGGGCAACCTTGCTGCCGCCACCCGCGCCATCGAAGTCCTCGACGAATGCATAGGCCGGGTCGTGGACGCGATGCGCGAAATCGGCGGCGAAGTGCTGATCACGGCCGATCACGGCAACGCGGAAACGATGCGGGACGCCGTGTCGCAGCAACCGCATACCGCCCATACGCTCAATCTGGTGCCGCTGCTTTATGTCGGGCGCAAGGCGCGCATCGCCGAAGGCGGCGCGCTGCAGGACGTCGCGCCCACACTGCTCACCATCATGGGATTGCCCGTGCCTGAAGCGATGACCGGGCGATCGCTGCTCGAGTTTGTGTGATCCGCGCCGTTTATCCGCTGATTCTGCTGCTCACGCTGGTATTGACCCCTGGCGAAACCACTGCCGCCACTGCCAGCCAGACACAGGACGAACTGCGCGAACTGCGTGCCCGCATTTCGGCGCTGCAGAAAGCGCTTGTTGCCGCAGAAGGAACCAAAAGCGAAGCTTCGGATGCGCTGCGTGAGTCGGAACAGGCGATTTCCGAGGCCAACCGGGAGCTGCACCAGCTGAACCGCCAGTCGCGCACTGCGGGCGCGCGGCTCGCCGAATTGCGCAAATCGTCACGGGAAACCGGCAATGCGCTGCGCAACCAGCAGGAAGTGCTGGGACGCATGCTGCGCCGGCAGTACCTGCAGGGGCAGCCGGAAGTGATGCGCCTGGTGCTGAGCCGCGAAGATCCGAACGATATGGCCCGGCAACTGCATTATCTGGCGTACATCGCACGCGCGCGCGCGCAGCTGGTTGACGGCCTGCGGGAAAACCTTCGCGACATCGATCGCCTCAAGACCGAGATTGCCGCCGAAGTGGCAGCAATCGCCCGTATCACTGCTGACCAGCTGGCACAGAAGAAGCAGCTGGAACGGCAAAAACAGGCACGCGCCGAAGTGCTGTCACGGGTGTCGCGCGATATCGCCACCCAGCAGCGCCAGATGAAAGTCATGCAGGCCAATGAAAGCCGGCTGTCCCGGCTGATCGATCAACTGGCCAAAGCGGTGCGCAAACCGGCCGCGGGCGGGCGCACACGCGTCGAATCGGTACCGTCAGGCAAGAGTGACGGCAGCCCGTTCAGCGCGCAGCGCGGCGCGCTGTCATTACCGGTGCGCGGGGAACTTAGCAACCGGTTTGGCAGTCCACGTGCAGATGGCGGAATGACGTGGAAAGGGCTGTTCATCGCCGCGAAGTCAGGCGAAGAGGTGCGGGCGGTAGCCGGGGGACGCGTGGTCTATGCCGACTGGCTCCGCGGTTTTGGCAACCTGCTGATCGTCGACCATGGCGACAATTACATGACGCTTTACGCCTACGCCGAAGCGCTGCTGAAACAGGTCGGTGACGTCATCCGTGGCGGCGAATCGATCGCTACAGCGGGCAACAGCGGCGGCAATCGTGAATCGGGTTTATACTTTGAGATGCGTCACGAAGGAAAACCTTTCGACCCGCTCGCCTGGGTCAAGTTACGTTAGCCGCGAGTCGCGGCAGGAGCATCAAATGCGCAGCAGATTCAATCAATTCGGCCTGATCATCGCCGGCGTCCTGATTGGCGTCGCGATCAGCCTCAATTACTCGGCCATCGCACAGCGCGAAACCGCGGCGCTGCCGCTGCCGATCGAAGAGTTGCGCGCATTCACCGAGGTGTTCGGACGCGTCAAGAGCGACTACGTTGAACCGGTCGAAGACAAGAAGCTGATCACTGAAGCCATCAACGGCATGCTGACCGGGCTCGATCCGCATTCGGCCTATCTTGACCAGGAAGCCTTCAAGGAAATGCAGGTCGGCACCCAGGGCGAGTTCGGCGGTCTCGGCATAGAAGTCGGCATGGAAGACGGTTTTGTGCGCGTGGTATCGCCGATCGACGATTCGCCTGCATCGCGGGCCGGGGTCAAGGCCGGCGACCTGATCGTCAAGCTCGACGAAACTTCGGTAAAAGGCATGACGCTCAATGACGCCGTAAAGCGCATGCGCGGCAAGCCCAATACCCAGATCGTACTCACGATCGTGCGCAAGGGCGAAGCCAACCCCATTGTGATCACGCTGACCCGCGCGATCATCAAGATCCAGAGCGTGAAGTCCAAGCTGCTGGAACCCGGTTACGCCTACGTGCGGGTGTCCCAGTTCCAGGAACACACCGGCGAGACGCTGGCGCGCGCCATCGAACGCATGTTCAAGGAAAACCAGGGTCCGATGAAAGGGCTGGTGCTGGATCTGCGCAACGATCCGGGCGGCCTGCTGAACGGTGCGGTTGCGGTATCGGCTGCTTTTCTGCCCAAGGACGTACTGGTGGTGTACACCGATGGCCGCACCGACGACGCCAAGATGAAACTCAATGCGAGTCCGGAGCACTATCTGCGCGGCCGCAACAAGGAGGATTTCCTGAAACGCCTGCCGGCGGAAATCCGGACTGTGCCCATGGTCGTGCTGGTCAACGGCGGTTCGGCGTCGGCATCCGAAATCGTCGCCGGCGCGCTGCAGGACCACGACCGCGCGGTAGTCATGGGACAGCAGACCTTTGGCAAGGGCTCGGTGCAGACCATCCTGCCGCTGGGCAACAACACCGCGATCAAACTCACCACGGCGCGTTATTACACACCGAAGGGGCGTTCGATCCAGGCGAAGGGCATTACGCCCGACATCCCGCTCGACGACGGCGCCAGCGACCGCACGACGGCGTTGAAGCTGCGTGAAGCCGATCTGACCAAACATCTCGAGAGTGCCGGGACAGACAAGCCCGCAGCGGATAAACCGGCAGACAAGGTACAGGCAGCCGCGCAGGCGACGCTGAAATACAAGTTCACGCCGGCACCTCGTCCCACCGACGTCGACGAAAAGACCCTGCGCCCGGCGCCAGGGGAAATCGTGTCGCCCAACGACTATGAACTCAACCAGGCCGTTGCCTTCCTCAAAACGCGCGGTGGCGCGAAGCTCAACTGATCGGGCTCTCCGGAGATACAACGCCCGGCATTGCCGGGCGTTGTTGTTTAGACCGCCCGCAAACGCTAAATTGTCACCATGAATGACGACCAACTGCTGCGCTACAGCCGCCATATTCTGCTGCCGGAAATCGGCATTGAGGGCCAGCAGCGGTTGCTGGATGCGCATGCGCTGCTCATCGGAGCCGGCGGCCTGGGATCACCGGCAGCGCTGTATCTGGCCGCGGCCGGCGTCGGTACGATCACGCTGTGCGATGGCGATGTCGTCGACCTGACCAATCTGCAGCGCCAGATCGTGCATCGCGAAGCGGCGATCGGCATGCGCAAAGTCGAGTCGGCTCGCGACACGCTGCTCTCCATCAACCCGCGGATCAATGTGCAGACCGTCGCCGAACGGGTCAGCGGCGACGCGCTCGATCGGCTGGTGCAGGCGGCGGACATCGTATTAGACGGCAGCGACAATTTCGCCACGCGCCATGCCGTCAACCGTGCGTGCGTAAAATCGCGCAAGCCGCTGGTCTCCGGCGCCGGCATCCGTTTTGACGGCCAGCTCGCCGTATTCGATCTAAGTGATGCGGAATCGCCCTGCTACGCGTGCCTGTTTCCGGAAGACGGCGAAAACGAAGACGTGCGTTGCGCCGTCATGGGAGTGTTTGCACCGCTGGTGGGCATCATCGGTTCAATGCAGGCGGCGGAGGCGCTGAAAATCCTCGCCGGCACCGGGGATCCCATGACAGGCCGTCTGCTGCTGCTCGATTTGCTGCACATGGACGTGCGCACCGTGCGGCTAAAACGCGACCTCGCCTGCCCGGTCTGCGCCGGGCGCTGAAGCGTCAGCTCTGCTGCGTCATGTCCAGTGATTCCCCGCCGGAGTCAGCCGCCGGGGCGGGAGCGGGAGTTGCGCCTTCGCGCGGCGGCACGGGACTGATACCGCTGACCAGCGCCTCGAGATCGCGTGCCACGCGGTCAAAGTCGGGCGCGTTGCGACTGATCATCTGCAGCAGCAGCCGCGATGGAAAGTCCGCCAGGGTTTCGGGATTGTTCGACCGGATCCGCGACGCCGTTTCCAGCGTGGGCCGGACATGCGTGAACTTGAACCCGGCTTTTGAGTTTTCGATCGAATCGACGATTGCCAGCTGCGCGCGCGCCACGCCGATCATCAGTTGCGCCATCTGCTGCGTGGTGATTTCTGCCATGGTTCCCTCCTCGTCTTGATAGGTCGGCGGTCGCGCGGCTAGGGCAGCACGCCCGCCATCAGCTGTTTCCACTGCTGCGGCCAGAGTTCGGCCGGATCGCGACGGAATCCGCTCTTGGCGTACTGAAGCCAGCGGCCGGCGACGAAACTCATCAGCGTGTTGGCCTGTGCGGCGACATCAACGTCCGCGGCTATCTCCTGCCGCGTGACCGCAAAGCGCAACGCCTGTTTCAAAGCCGCCTCGATGCGGTCGTGAATCTGGTTAATCCGCGCCTGCAGCGCATCGTCCTCGGTCACCAGCGCGTCGCCGATCAGCACGCGCGTCATGCCGCGGTTCTTCTGGGCGAAACCCAGCAACATGCCCATGATGGACTCGGCCTGACGCAGCCCGCTTTGCTCCTCGGTGGTTATCCTGTTGATCAGCGAAAACAGTGTCTGTTCGACAAAATCGATCAGTCCGGCAAACATATCTGCTTTGCCCTTGAAATGCCGGTAGAGCGCCGCCTCCGATACTTCGATGCGGGCGGCCAGTGCCGCAGTCGTGACACGCTCGGCCGACGGGCCTTCCAGCATATGCGCCAGTGTTTGCAGAATCTGTGTTTTGCGTTCACCGCTGCGTGCCATGCGATCCTCAATACAGGGTTGCTGCCCGGTCCGGCAGCTGGGTAATGCCGCTGATCCGCGTATCTACGTAACCCGGCACCCGCTTTGCCGCAGATACCCAGACAGTCTTCATGCCCAGCCGCTTTGCGGTGCGCAGATTTTCCAGCGAATCTTCGACCATGATACAGCGTCGGGGCCGCAGGTGATGCGTGCGGCACAAACGCAGAAATCCATACACATCGGGTTTGGGGCGGAAGTGCACCCGCTCGATCGAAAATACGGCGTCAAACATGCCGTCGATCCCCAGCATCTCCAGGACCGCTCGCGCGTAATGGACCGGCGCATTGGAAAACACGAACTTGCGCCCCGGCAGACGTCTGAGTGCATGGCGCAGCAAAGGTTCGCCCACGACCATGCGGCGAAGATCGGGAAACTGGTGCGTATGCCACAGGAAATGTCCGGGGTCGGTGCCGTGGTGGCGCATCAGACCGAGCAGCGTGGCGCCATAGCGCTGCCAGTAGTGGCGCCGCAGTTCCCCTGCCGCCGCCGCATCGAGTTGCAGATGCTGCTGCAGGTAAGCCGTCATCGACCGGTTGATATGCGGAAAGATGTGCGGTGTGGCGTTATGCAACGTATTGTCCAGATCGAAAATCCACGCAACGCTGCTGGTCATGATCCGGCGCGTTTCAGCGGCGCTTGATCAGCGTGCCCACACCTTCATCGGTCAGGATTTCCAGCAACAATGCATGCTCGACACGCCCGTCGATGATGTGACAGGTATTGACGCCGTTCTTCACGGCATCCAGCGCCGAGCCGATCTTGGGCAGCATGCCGCCATGTATCGTGCCGTCATCAAACAATTCGTCGACCTTGCGTGCGGTGAGTCCGGTCAGCAGTTTGCCGTTCTTGTCGAGCACACCGGCGGTATTGGTCAGCACGATCAGCTTTTCCGCCTTCAGGATCTCGGCGACCTTCCCGGCCACGAGATCGGCATTGATGTTGTAGGACTCACCGTTCGCGCCCACGCCCACCGGCGCGATGACCGGAATGAAGTCTTCCGTGTGCAAAAGGTTGACGATGGCCGGATCGATGCTCTCGACTTCGCCGACCTGGCCGATGTCGACCAGTTCATCGCTGCCGGTGCTACCGCGAACCCTGAGCTTGCGGGCGCGGATGAATCCGCCGTCCTTGCCGGTC
>JAOUIN010000006.1 GCA_029883965.1 Betaproteobacteria bacterium | reverse complement strand
GAACAAACCGCTGACGGGATCCGCTACAACCAGCCTGCCGGACATCTGGAAGCAGAAGAGTCCCTGCTCGACGCCGTTGTCCGTGAGACGCTGGAGGAATCAGCCTGGCACTTCAAGCCGACCGCACTCATCGGGGTCTACCAGTACCGCCGGCACGAATCCGGCATCACCTACCTCCGGTTCGCGTTCACCGGCGATGTGTCAGATCATCAGCCGGATCGCGCACTCGACACCGGCATACTGCGCGCGCTATGGATGCCGGTCGCCGGGATCCGCGCGAGCCGCGCGCAGCACCGCAGCCCGCTGCTGATGCAGTGCATCGACGATTACCTTGCCGGACAGCGTTACCCGCTGCACCTGTTGTACAACCATAATTAGAACGATGGCACACACGCAGAAAATCGTTGTCGGCATGTCGGGCGGCGTTGATTCGTCGGTCGCCGCTTTGCTGCTCAAGCAGCAAGGCTACGAAGTGATCGGTCTGTTCATGAAAAACTGGGAAGACGATGACACCGATGAACATTGCACATCGCGGCAGGATCTGATTGACGCCGTTGCCGTGGCCGACCGCATCGGGATCGGCATCGAGGCGGTCAATTTCAGCGTCGAATACAAGGATCGCGTTTTCAGCGAGTTCCTCAGGGAGTACCGCGCGGGCCGCACCCCGAATCCCGACGTGCTGTGCAACGCCGAGATCAAGTTCAAGGCTTTTCTGGACCACGCCATGCAGCTCGGCGCCGACCGCATCGCCACCGGTCATTACGCGCAGGTGCGGGAAATCGACGGCCGCCACCAGTTGCTAAAAGCCGAGGACGGCACCAAGGATCAGAGTTATTTTCTGTACCGCCTGAACCAGCAGCAACTGGCGAAAACATTGTTTCCGCTGGGCGCACTGTACAAGCGCGATGTGCGCGAAATTGCGCGCCGCGAAGGTCTGCCCAACCACGACAAAAAGGATTCCACCGGAATCTGCTTCATCGGCGAACGCCCGTTCCGCGAGTTTCTGAACCGGTACCTGCCGGCCAATCCCGGCGATATCGTCACGCCGGACGGCGTCAGGGTCGGCAAACACATGGGGCTGACGTTCTACACATTGGGCCAGCGCCAGGGGCTGGGCATCGGCGGCACCAGGGACGGTGACGGAGACGCCTGGTATGTCGCGCAAAAGGACATGCAGAAAAACCGGCTGATCGTCGTGCAGGGGCATGACCATCCGCTGCTGCTCGCCGATCAGCTCGAAGCCATCGATCTGTCCTGGGTGAGCGGAGAGGCCCCGCACACGCAATGGGTCTACAGCGCCAAGACCCGTTACCGCCAGAAAGATGCCGCGTGCTCACTGTCGGCGGTAAATTCCGATCGCTGCGTGGTGGATTTTGCCGAAAACCAGTGGGCCGTGACCCCAGGCCAGTCCGTGGTGATTTATGAAAGCCGCGTATGCATGGGCGGCGGCATCATCACATCGGCACGCCGGGCGCAGCCGTCGGCGCCACGTGACGCCGGTTGTCCACCGGACGCCACACCGGGCTCTGCCGCCTGATCAGGCCGGAACGGTATCCTTGAATGACTGGCGTTGCGCCAGTTTCTCGACGAGTCGTGTCAGGTTCGGATGCGCGCGGCGCCATGGCACATCCGGCAGCCGCAGTTCGAGGAAACCCAGGCAACAACCTGCCGCGATATCGGCCAGCGAGAAAAATTCCCCGGCACACCACGATCTGGCGGCAAGGTCGTCAGCCATGGCCTGCAATGCGCGATCGATCTTGCCCTGCTGACGTGAAATCCACTCGGTTGACTGCTGCGCAGCGGGCCGGCGTTTTTCCATGACGATCGCCACGGCAGCATCGGTGCAGCCGTCGGCGATGGCCTCCCAGCGCCGCACCTGGATACGCGGTCTTTTTTCTTCCGGGATCAGCCGGTTGCCCGGACTCGCGTTGTCGAGATACTCAACGATGACGCGCGAATCAAAAATCGTCTGCTCGTCGTCGAGCACCAGCACCGGAATCTTGCCCAGCGGATTGAATTTGGAAACAGCACTGTTTTCGGCGTTCGGCGAGTCGACAATGAACTCGCATTCCATGCGTTTTTCCGCCAGCGCGATGCGCACCTTGCGGGTGTAAGGACTGGTGGCAGTCCCGATCAGCTTCATCATGTGGATTGCTTGTAAAAACAAGAGGGTAAAAGCGCGCGGATTATAGCATCGCCCGCCTTGACGCCATGCGGCCCCGAACGTAGGCTTGCAGCTCATCCCGAGTTTATTAAACCGCCTGCAGAAAGGCCGCACATGGGCGCTCCCGCCGAACAGTTCATACTCTTTACGCAGCCCGGATGAAGTAGCTGTCTCCGGGCGAAAGAGTTTCTTTCGCGTAAGAAAATCGATTTTGTCGCCATCGATGTGCTCAATGATCCGCAGGGCCGCGAACGGCTGCTTGCATTCGGCGTGCGCAACGTGCCGGTGGTGGCCAGAGGCGAACAGTTCGTCTTTGGCCAGAACCTTGAGGACGTCGCCGAATTCGTCGGCCTGCAGGGCACCGGCCACAAACCGCTGCCCCCGGAACAACTGATCAGGAAATGGATCGTGGTACTGCGCGCTACCCAACGCTTCCTGCGCCAGATGCCGGACGACAGACTCAACGAACTGGTCATCGACAACCGCGACCGGTCCATCCGGTTGATGGGCCACCACGTGTTCCGCATCGGTGAAGCATTTCTCGAATCTGTCGAAGACGGCGTCGAGTACGCGGTGCAGCTGGCCAATGTGCCGCCCAAGGACGGCACCTTCACCACCGGTGAAGAAATCGCGCGCTACGGCGACACGGTCATTGCGCGGCTGGAAAACTGGTGGAACAAGCTCAACGACAAATCCTGCCAGCAGAAGATCAAAACCTTCTTCGGCATGCAGCCCATCTACATGCTGTATGAGCGTTCAACCTGGCACAGCGCGCAGCATGCGCGGCAATTGACCGCGGTACTCGAACGCTTCGGCATCGAACCCGATCAGCGTCTCACCGCAGACGATCTGGCCGGACTGCCGCTGCCCGAGCGTTTATGGGAATAAACTCTTAAAATCAATTACTTATAATAAACGCTCTCGCCGGCCGGCCGGGGCGTTTTTAACGCCACCGCCGCATGCGTTACACTGCAAACCCGCATTTGTTCTGATTACACCCCGGCAACTTTCCGCCCGATGCATCATTCCCGTTTCCGCATGGTCAATCCGCCATGGTGAATCCAGCCGCTGCCGCGCGTCGCGCGTTGCCTTCGGTGGATCGCCTGCTCGGCAGCGCCGCGGTCGCGCCGCTCATCGACGCCTACGGGCGCAGCCGCGTAACGGAATCACTGCGCAGCGCGCTGGACGCCGAGCGCATCCGGCTTGTTGCCGAAGACGCAACACCGTTTGACGAAGTACGCTTTTTCGCCGGCTGTGCCGCGGCACTACAATCCGGCGCGGCGCCGTCACTGAAACCCGTTTTCAACCTGACCGGCACGGTACTGCACACCAACCTCGGCCGCTCGGTCATGCCGCAATGCGCCGCCGATGCCGTGATGGCGGCGATGACGCGGCCGGTCAACCTCGAATTCGATCTGACCACCGGCGCACGCGGCGAACGCGACAGCCATGTCGAACGCTGGCTGAAGCAACTCACCGGCGGCGACAAAGCAGTCGCAGTCAACAACAACGCCGCCGCGGTCTACCTCGCACTGAATACCCTGGCGCTGCGCCGCGAGGTGCTGGTGTCGCGCGGCGAACTGATCGAAATCGGCGGGTCCTTCCGCATTCCCGACATCATGTCGCGTGCAGGCGTCAAACTGGTGGAGGTCGGGACCACCAACCGCACCCACCTGAAGGACTACGCCGACGCGATCACGCCGCGCACGGCGGCGATCATGAAGGTCCATACCAGCAACTATGTGGTGCAGGGTTTCACCGCCGCTGTCCCCGAAACCGATCTCGCGAAACTCGCGCATGCGCATGACCTGCCGTTCATTGTTGATCTGGGCAGCGGCACGCTGGTCGATCTCGCACAGTACGGCCTGCCGCATGAACCGACACCGCGGGAAGCACTTGCCAACGGCGCCGATGTCGTCACCTTCAGCGGCGACAAACTCCTCGGTGGACCGCAGGCCGGCCTGCTGGTCGGGCGCAAGGACCTGATGGCACGGATTGCAAAGAATCCGATGAAGCGCGCGCTGCGCCTGGACAAGGTGTCGCTGACGGCACTGGATGCCGTGCTGCGACTGTACCTGCATCCGGAACGGCTGCAGCACGAACTGCCGGCACTGCGCATGCTCAACCGCACGGCTGACGAGATTGCTGCACAGGCGGCACGCGTGTTGCCGGCAGTCGCCGCGGCGCTGGGCGATCGGTGGCGCGTGACCGTCACTGACTGCAAAAGCCAGATCGGCAGCGGCGCCCTGCCCGTGGATTCATTGCCCAGCACCGGCCTGGCAATGACACCTGCACTGAAGAAGAAGGGAAATGTCGGCGTACTCGCGTCAGCCTTCCGCGAACTGCCGGTACCGGTGGTCGGCCATATCAAGGACGGCACCCTCATCCTCGACCTGCGTTGCCTCGATCATGAAGGTGAATTCGTGGAACAACTGCAACATCTGAATGTCGGCAAAGCATGATCGTTGCCACTGCAGGTCATATCGACCACGGCAAGACCTTGCTGGTCAAAACCCTTACCGGCACCGACACCGACCGTCTGCCCGAAGAAAAAGCACGCGGCATTTCCATCGACCTCGGTTTTGCCTACCTGCCACTGGACGGCGGCGGCCTGATCGGCTTTGTCGATGTGCCCGGTCATGAACGCTTCATTCGCAACATGCTCGCCGGTGTGTCGGGCATCGATTTCGCGCTGCTGATCGTCGCCGCCGATGACGGCTTGATGCCGCAGACCATCGAACACCTGCAGATCCTCGACCTGCTGCATGTCAGCCGCGGCGCGGCCGTCATCACCAAAATCGATCGCGTTGACGCCGCGCGCGTCGATGCAGTACGCCAGCAGGTGCAGAACCTGCTCGCGCCGACACGGCTTGCGGGCGCGACCATCCACGCTGCGTCCGCAGTCAGCGGCACCGGCATGGCCGAACTCAAGACCATGCTGTTGAACGAAGCCACGACGCAGAACCGGCGCAGCGCGCAAGGCCAGCATCTTCGCTACGCAATCGACCGCGCCTTCAGCGTCGCCGGCAGCGGCACCGTGGTCACCGGCACCGTATTCAACGGCACCGTGCGTCCCGGTGACAAACTGGTGATTTCGCCCGCCGGCAGCGAGGTGCGCGTGCGCGGCATCCAGATCCACGGCAAGGCCGCCGAACAGGCCAGCGCCGGTGAACGCTGCGCACTCAACCTGACGGGCACCGATGTCGAGTCCGTGCGTCGCGGCGACTGGGTCATGGCCGCGCCCATTCATCGCCCGACACGGCGGCTCGATGTACGGCTGAATGCGCTTGCTGCAGGCGCGCAGCCGCTAAAGCACTGGACTCCAGTACATCTGCACCTCGCCACGGCAGACGTCACCGCGCGTGTGTCGCTGCGCCGGGGCGAGGCGCTGTCGCCCGGCGCGGGCAGCATCGGCCAGCTGGTACTCGATGAGCCGGTTTCGGCGCTGCATGGTGACCGTTTCATCCTGCGCGACCAGTCGGCAATGCGCACCCTCGGCGGCGGCGTGGTCATCGATCCCGCACCGCCGGCGGCTCGCCGCAGCAAATCCCGCGATGCGACGCTGACCGCGCTTGAATCCGCCGACGCCGGTACCGCACTCGCGGCACTGACTGCGGGCGAGCGCGCCGTCGACCTCGCGCATTTCGAAGCCATATTCAATCTGCTGCCTGACGTTGCTGCCGCCATCTACGCGAGCGCTCAGCTGATCCCGCTGGGCAAGGATCATCGCATTGCAATCACGCAACAGCGCCTCGCTGCACTGCACGACGCAATCACGCGACAGGTACTCGCCTTCCATCAGGCACAGCCACAGGCGCCGGGCATGGAAAGCGAAACCCTGCGCAGCGAGCTTGCACCGGATCTCGACACCGATGCATTCGGCCAGGTGCTGCGGCTGCTCGCCGACCAGAAGAAGATCGAGATTCACAGTTCGCTGGTGCGCAAACCCGGCCATGACACCACCGCCAACAGCGCCGACGCGCAACTGTGGGAAACCGTGCAGCCGGCGCTCGCCGCGGCCGGCTTCAATCCGCCGCCGTTGCGCGAGCTTGCGCCGCAACTGAAACTGAAGGACGCGATCCTCAAGGATTTCCTCTATCGCCAGATGAAGGCCGGCAATCTCTACCGCGTGGGTACCGAACGGTTTTACCTGAAAGCGACCATGGCCACGCTGGCCGCAACCGCACAGGCAACCTGGGCCAAGCAGGCGAACGGTCTGTTTACCGCCGCGCAGTACCGCGACGCCACCGGCATCGGCCGCACGCTGGCGATCGAAATCCTCGAAACACTGGACTCGCTGATGATCACCCAACGCGTCGGCGATGCGCGCAAGATGCGCAAGGATTTCGCACCGATACTCGGCGCTGCCGAGCCGGCACCCTCGCCTCCGCCGGGCACCGCGGCAAAACCGCAGCCGCAGAAGCCGGCCGCACACCGGCCCCAGCAGCGCCCGCCGTTCCGCAACAAACGTTATTGAAGGGACCCCATGTCCACCAGCTTTGATGTCATTGTAATCGGCGAAGGCATTGCCGGACTCACCGCAGCCGGCGCGCTCGCCCGCCATGGTCTCAACGCCGCGACGTTTGAGCAGCAGATCTTCGGCGGCCTGGTGCTCAATGTGAACGAACTGCATCCCGCCCCTGCCGGTGCCGAGGCAGGCGGCGCCGCCTTCGCCGCGGAAATGACACAGGCCAACGCCGATGCCGGCGTCACCAGCGTCCAGGAACCCGTCACCGCAATCAGCGCCAGCAATGGCAAATTCACCGTCACGACCGGGAGCGGCAGTTATGTGGCCAGACAGATCGTCGTCGCCAGCGGCGCGCGACTGAAAACACTGGGCATTCCCGGCGAAGCCGAGTTCGAAGGCCGCGGCGTGTCGAAGTGTGCAGACTGCGACGGCCCGATGTTCCAGAACGAAACCGTCGCCGTGGTCGGCGGCGGTGATTCGGCGCTGCAGGAAGCATTGGTGCTAAGCCAGTACTGCGCGAAAGTGCACCTGATTCACCGCGGCAGCGCATTCAGTGCGCAGCCGCATTTCATCGAACAGGTCAAAGCCAGCGACAAAATAGTACCGTGCTTCGGTACCACGGTCGAAGCCGCACTCGGCGGCCAGATGGTGGAGAAACTGCGCATTCGCACGGCCGCCGGCAGCGAAGAAATTCCCTGCGCCGGCCTGTTCGTCTACATCGGCCTCGAACCGAACAACGCGTTCCTGCCGGCCGACGTGCAACGCAACGCCAACGGCTTCATCACCACCGGTGACGCGCTGGAAACCTCGGTTGGCGGCATCTGGGCCGCAGGCGCGGTCCGCGCCGGCTGTGGAGGCAGCCTCGACGACGCAATGGCCGATGCCACGCGCGTGGCCGATGCCATCGCCGTGCGCCTGAAATAGCGCCGGCGTGCTCGCAGACCCCGGTTCAGTCCTCTTCAGGTGCCCCCCAAGGGGACTTGCTTCGCGGCGCGCCCACGCCCAGCCGCTTCCAGCCGGCATGGCCGAGCCGGCGCAGCGTGTCGATGTTGGCCTCGTAAATCCGCGTCGTGTCCGGATGGCTGTCCACCGCACGCGTGATGCTGGACTCGCGCAACAGGTGCAGCATCGGGTACGGCGAACGGTTGGTGCAGTTCGTGACATCGGCCGTGTCGGTGCCGGCAAACTGATACTGCGGATGAAAACTCGCCACCTGCAGCACGCCGCCCAGCCCGAGCTCCTCCAACAGCGCCTCGGCGAGTTCGAGAAAATCGTTGTATTCAAAAAAATCCTGCAACACTTGCGGATGAATCAGCAGCGTAGTCTCGGCGTCACGCTCATCCGCCGCGGCCAGCCATTGCAGTTCGTCGGCCAGTGCCTGCAGCAGAGCCTCGGGCGTGGTTGCCGCGCTGACGATGTAGCGGACGCGGTCTTCCTGGTACGGCGTGCGCGCATACGGACACAGGTTGAGTCCGATCACGGCCAGCTCCAGCCAGTGGCGGGTCGCTGCGATCACGGTTTCATCACGGGTCGTCATTGCAACACTTTCATCATCGCCGCACAGTAACCAGCCATGGCACTCAACGCAACCATCTTCAAGACCGAGCTGACCATCAGCGACATGGATCGCGGCCATTACGCGACCCACGCGCTGGTGCTCGCTCGCCATCCTTCCGAAACCGACGAGCGCATGATGGTGCGGCTGCTGGGGTTTGCACTCAACGCCGATGACGCACTCGCCTTCGGCAAGGGCCTGAGCAGCGAAGACGAACCTGCGCTGTGGCGCAAGGACCTCACCGGCGCCATTGAGCTGTGGATCGACGTCGGCCTGCCCGACGAAAAAACCGTACGCAGGGCCTGCGGCCGCGCCGCACAGGTCATCCTCTACGCCTACGGCCGCGGTGCTGAGCGCTGGTGGGAAGACATGCGCAGCGCGCTGGCGCGGCCGGACAACCTCACCGTCATCGACCTGCCGTTTGCCGCGACCCAGGCACTGGCAGCGCTGGCCCGGCGCAACATGGCGCTCCAGTGCACCATCCAGGACGGCACGGTATGGCTGACCGACGGCGACAACACCGTGGAGATCGCACCCGCAGTGCTCAGCGCCGCACGCAAGCCGTAAAAAAACCGCCGGTCGCAACCGGCGGTTTATGTCATCGAAGTTCGATCTGCGTGTTACTTCTTCACGCCCTTGGCCATGCCCAGGTCGGTAAGAATTTCGGTGTAGACCTTTTCCTCGGCGTCCAGATCCTTGCGGAATGCGGCCGCATCGGCATAGGCGTCAAACCAGCCGTACTGGTCCAGTTGTTTTTTCCAGGAATCGGTTTTCACCATCTGACCCAGCGTCTTGTTCCAGTAGCTCACCACTTCCGGTGATACGCCCGGCGGCGCAAACAGTCCGCGCCAGTGCAGTATGGCCACATCGATGCCCATCGAGCGCCAGGTCGGCACCTTGGCCAGTTCGCCCGGCAGCGGATTCGGCGCTGACACCGCGATCACGCGCGCCTTGCCTGCCTTCACCTGTTCCATCGCTTCCGACAGCCCGGTCGAAATCACCGGCACATGGCCGCCGAGCAACTGGATCATCAGATCGCCGCCGCTCTTGAACGCGACCACCTTGATTTTTTTCGGATCCACGCCCGAAGCCATGATCGGCCGCAGGATGTTCATCTGGTCGTTGCTGGGCACCGTGCCGACGCCGAACACCACCGAATCCGGATTCTGTTTCAGCTTGTCGAAGATGTCCTTCGGCGTTTTGTACGGCGAGTCTTCGCGCACCACCCAGGCAATGTATTCGGTGATCAGGCGGCCGATCGGCGTCACGTCGCGGTGTGTCAGTTGCGTGGTACCGACAATGCGGTTGACGTAAATACGGTTTGATTCCACGTAGAGCACGTGGCCGTCGCCCTTTTTCTGGTTGACCTGTGCGCGCGCAACATTGCCGCCGGCGCCGCCGACGTTCTTGATGACGAAATTCTCTGGAAACAGCTTGGTCTCGCGCAACGCGGTTTCGAGCGCGCGACCTACGGTGTCAAGGCCGCCGCCGGCGCTGCCTGCGACCACCATTTCCACCGGCTTCTCCGGGTAGCCTGCGGCCAGCGCCGCATGTCCTGCCATGGCCAGGGTGCCGGCCAGCACTGCGGCAAACCACTTTGCTGAATTCATCACATCCTCCTGATTCTGGTTTTTGAACGCAGCGAAAGTATAGCGCGGGCATGACACAGCGCCGGTCCAAGCACCACAGTCTGGAACCGGATTTCGCGCGCACGCCGCGACGCTTTACAATGACAGTCGCGCAATACGGAACAACGGAAGGGAATCGCTCCCGGTGGGGCGGCCGGACTTCAAACCCGGTAGGGGCCGCGAGCGGTCCTGTGTGGGTTCGACTCCCACTCTCTTCCGCCACCAACAGGCCGCACCACGCGGCAGCGCCCCCGACGGCGCTACGGCAGGAGAACCACGATGAGCTTCGCCAAACAATTGGCTAATAAAATCAATGAGTTAAAATATTCCTCTCTGCCTGCCGACGCAGTGCACTGGGCGAAAATCGGTATTCTCGACACCGCCGGCGTGACACTCGCCGGCGCGGCAGAGGACTGCACGCGCATCGCGCTGGGCGCCACCGGTGCCGGCAGCGGACCTGCCCTGGTCTTCGGCCACGCGCGGCGCATCGGTGCACTCGATGCGGCACTGGTCAACGGCACTGCGTCGCATGCGCTCGATTTCGACGACTGCAACAACACCCTCGGCGGCCATCCTTCCGCACCGATATTGCCTGCGCTGTTCGCGCTCGCCGACGAGATCGGCGCCACGGGACAGGATTTCATCGCAGCCTACGTTGCCGGTTTTGAAACCGAATGCAAGCTTTCGCTGGGAGTTAACTTTTATCAGTACACGAAAGGCTGGCATCCGACTGCGACGCTGGGGGTGTTCGGCAGCGCCGCAGCCTGCGCGCATCTGCTGAAACTCTCCGTGGAGCAAACCGCCACCGCACTGTCGATCGCCGCGTCGTTTTCCAGCGGCGTGAAATCCAACTTCGGCACCATGACCAAACCGCTGCACGTCGGCCACTGTTCACGTAACGGCCTCTATGCGGCACTGCTGGCGCGCGACGGCTTCACCGCCGGACCGCAGGCCTTCGAACACAAGCAGGGTTATTTTGAAGTCTTCAACGGCGCCGGTAATTACGACATCGACAAGATTCTGCCGGACTGGGCCGACCCGCTGGACATCACGCGCCCCGCCATCGCAATCAAGTCCTATCCCTGCTGCGGCAGCACCCATCCCGCGATCGACTGCATGCTGGAACTGGTCCACAAACACAAGCTGACACCGGACAACGTGGCGAAAATCGAATCCTGGACGCATCCGCGCCGGCTGGAACACACCAACCGCCCCGATCCGCAGTCTTCACTCGACGCCAAGTTCAGCGTGCAGTACACGCTGGCGCGCGCGTTGAACGACCGCACGGTGAAGATCGAACAGTTCGAAGGCGACACCTGGAAAGACCCGGCCACGCGCGCGATCCTGCCGAAAATCCATTCCACCACCTACACCACCGCGCAGTTCCCCGCCGAGAACCATTTCGGCGCCGAAGTGAAGGTCACGTTGACCGACGGCCGCGTGGTCAGCGCCAAGACCGACCAGGCGCTGGGCCGCAGCGTCGACAAACCGCTGCCGGCGGACAAGCTCAAGGAAAAATTCGACAACTGCGCCGCACGTGCGCTGTCCGCCGACAATGTCGCTCGGCTGTATGCAGCGATCCAGGATTTCGAGAACGCGAAAGATGTGCGCGAAATTGCGAAGCTGGCAGCGGGGCGCGGCGGGCCGAAGCGGGCCGCTGCCTGATACCGCGCTCCAGGCGCCGCAACCCGACATGTAGCGCAGCGCGTGCGGGGCCCGATCAGCATCCGGATTCCGCATTGCGTCACCTTGACACTGCACCACCTTGCGCTCTAAATTCAAAGGCTTCCGTGGTATTCCGTTTTACTTCCACACTCCCCTGAGTCCAATAAATGAACAGTTATGACGTAATCGTCGTCGGCAAGGGCAATGCCGCTTTATGTGCCGCACTTTCGGCCCATGACCAGGGCGCGCGCGTGGTGCTGCTCGAAGCCGCCAATGAAGACGAATCCGGCGGCAACAGCCGCTTTGCCGGCGGCGTGATGCGCTTCGCCTACAACACGGTGGAGGACCTCACGCGCGTCACCGACATCACGCCCGAGGAAATCGCCAACAGCGATTTCGGCACCAACACGCGCGAGGAATTCCTCGACAAGATTTTCCAGCTCACCGCCTACCGCACCGATCCCGACCTGTCGGAATACCTGGTCAACGAAAGCCTTGAAACCATGGTGTGGCTGCGTGCCAAGGGTGTGCGCTTCGTGCCGAACTGGGGCCGCCAGTCGGCGGTGGTCGACGGCAAGCGCAAGTTCTTCGGCAACATGCCGATCGAGGTCAACGGCGGCGGCGCCGGCCTGGTGCAGTTCCTCGACAAGACCGTGCAGAAGGCCGGCATCGAGGTCCTGTACGAAACGCGTGCAATCAGCCTGATTTACGACGGCGCCGTCGTCAGCGGCGTGCGCGTGCGGCAGAAGGGCAAGGCCTTCGACCTCAAAGCGAAATCGGTAGTGCTCGCCTGCGGCGGCTTCGAAGCGAATCCGGAAATGCGCGCGCGCTACCTCGGCCCGGGCTGGGAACTGGCGAAAGTGCGCGGCACGCGCTACAACGTCGGCGACGGCCTGAAAATGGCGCTCGACATTGGCGCTGCACCCTACGGCAACTGGTCGGGTTGCCACGCCACCGGCTGGGACCGCTACGCGCCCGAGTTCGGCGATGTCAATGTCGGCGACCAGTTCCAGAAGCACAGCTACATTTTCGGCCTGCTGATCAACTCGGAAGGCAAGCGCTTCGTCGACGAGGGCATTGATTTCCATTCCTTCACCTACGCCAAGTACGGCGGCGAGGTGCTGAAACAGCCGGGGCAGTTCGCGTGGCAGGTGTTCGACGCCAAGGTCACCAAGCTGCTGCGCTCGGAGTACCGCATCAAGTTCGTGACCAAGGTCAGCGCCAACACGCTGGAGGAACTGGCAACCAAGCTTGAGGGTGTCAATCCGGACGGCTTTCTCAAGACCGTGCGCGACTACAACGACGCGGTGATGAAGGATGTGCCGTTCAACCACGTGGTCAAGGACGGCAAGGGCACGACCGGCATCGAGCCGCCGAAGTCGAACTGGGCACAGGCGCTGGATACACCGCCCTACGACGCCTACGCGACGACCTGCGGCATCACCTTTACGTTCGGCGGACTCCGCATCGACAAGGACACCGCTCAGGTGCTCGATTCCAACCAGTTGCCGATCCCGGGCCTGTACTGCGCCGGCGAAATGGTCGGCGGGCTGTTTTATTTCAACTACGCCAGCGGCACCGGCCTCGTGTCGGGCGCGGTGTTCGGCAAGCTGGCCGGCGCGTCTGCCGGGCAAAACGCGAAACAGTAGGCGCTACGGGAGTGTCGTCCAGCAAACCACCGCTGCTCTCTGATGCCACGCGCGACCTCGCGCGCTTCGGCGCGGGGCTGAAATACGCCGACATCCCGGCAGAAGTCATCGCGCGCATCAAGCTCTCGTTGCTCGACAGCCTCGGCTGCTGCCTGTTCGGCGCGACGCTGCCGTGGACCCGCAAGGTCGCGGAACTCGCCGATGATGAAGACGCCAAACCCGTGGCCACGCTGATCGGTCTCGGCCGCGGCACCTCCGCCGCGCTGGCTGCTCTGGTCAACGGCACCTCGGGCCATGCCTTCGAACTCGACGACATCCACAAGGAATCCATCGTCCATGCCGGCTCGATCGCCACACCGGTAGCGCTGGCGCTGGGCGAGTCGCAGACCCGCGCCGGCAAAAAAATCGCCGGCCGCGATGTGCTGACCGCAATGGTCGCGGGTTATGAAATCGGCCACCGCGTCGGCAATGCCGCGACCATGAGCCTGTTTTTCCGCGGGTTCCATCCGCAGGGCACTTCAGGTACTTTTGTCGCCACTGCAACTGCAGCACGCCTGCTCGGACTCGAAGCCACACAGTACCAGCACGCGCTGGGCATCGCGGGTTCGCAGGCCGGCGGCCTGATGGCGGCGCAGGAAGGCGCAATGGTCAAGCGCTTTCACAGTGGCCGCGCCGCGCAAAGCGGCGTTTATGCCGCGCAACTCGCGTCGCGCGACTTCACCGGCATCCTCGATGCACTGGAAGCACCGTACGGCGGCTACCTGTCGACGTACTCGGACAAACCCGATCCGTCGCGGCTGACCGCGGGTCTGGGCACGGTGTGGGAAACGCTGAACGTGGGCTACAAACCGCATGCCAGCGTCACCAGCATCCACAGCGCGCTCGACGCACTGGGCGAACTGATGAAGGAACACGACCTCAAGGCCGGCAGTATCGTGAAAGTCGAAGCGGGGCTGTCACCGATGACCCATGTACATTGCGCGTGGGAATACAAGGCGCAGGGTGTCACCGCGGCGCAGATGAATCTGTATTACGGCATGGCGGTGATCGCGCTCGACGGCGCGGCGTTCACCGAACAGTTCCGCGAAGCGCGCCTGAGCGATCCGCGCATTCTCGATTTCATCAAGCGCATCCATGCAACGGTCGATCCGGAGATCGAGAAAATGGGGGCGCCGTTCCGGCATGCCTCGCGCGTCAAAGTCACCACGCGCGCCGGCAAAATATTTGAAAAACTCTCATTGCACCGCCGCGGCAGCCCGGAGAATCCGTTGTCGGCCGATGAAGTCGTGCACAAATTCCGCAATGTTGTCCGGCCGTGCATGAACAAGAAAGTTTCCGAGCGCATCATCGCGCTCGTCGATGACTGCGAGAACCTCCCGGACCTCGGCAGCCTGATGTCGCTGCTGGCTACCGCAGTCAAACCGGTAAAATGACATAACATTTTGATTTGTTTCATATTTTTAATGATCTGCAACAGGACTGCTCCCCATGGCCAAACAATCCACCAGCGATAACCCCTACACCCGCGGCATGGCCGCCTTCGTCTCCGGACTGACCTACGACAAGATCCCGGAGGAAGTACGCCATCGCAACAAGCTGCTGATGCTGGATGCGCTGGGTTGCGCGCTCTACGGCGCGGACCTCGAATGGAGCCGCATCCTGCAGGACAAGCTCGAAAGCGTCGACGCGACGCGCACTTGCGGCGTCTGGGGCACGAAAAAGAAACTGTCGGCACCGCACGCCGCACTGGTCAACGGCACCCAGGTGCAGGGCTTCGAACTCGACGATGTGCACCGCGCCGGCGTGCTGCATGTGGGCGCCGTGGTGCTGCCCGCGCTAATCGCCGTCACCGAAATGAAACCGGGCATGAGCGGCAGGGAGTTTCTGACTTCATCGGTGGCCGGTTATGAAATCGGCCCGCGCGTCGGGCTGTGCATGGGTCCCTCACACATCGCTTCGGGCTGGCATTCGGGCGCAACGCTGGGTGTGTTCTCCGCAGCCGCAGGTGCGGCACGCGGCCTCCAACTCGATACCGACAAGACCGTGCACGCGCTGGGCATTGCCGGCACCCAGGCCGGCGGCCTGATGGCGGCGCAGTTCGGCGCGATGGTCAAGCGCATGCATGCCGGCCGCTCGTCGCAGTCCGGGCTGTACGGCGCGCTGTTTGCCGAAGCCGGATTCACTGGCATCCTGAATGTGCTCGAAAGCGAATACGGCGGCTTCTGCACGACCATGACGCAGTCGACCGACAAGTTCAACCTGAAGGAACTGACCGCGGGCCTCGGTGAAACCTGGCAGACCATGGGCGTGGCACTGAAGTTCTACGCCTGCGTGGGCACCAATCACACGACGCTGGATGCGCTGCGCGACATGCGTGCCGAACGTCCGTTCAAGGCCGATGACGTGAAAAAGATCGTCGTTCACGGCTCAGCCGTCACGGTACACCACGTCGGCTGGAAGTACGAGCCGCAGGGCCTGACGTCGGCCCAGCTCAACATGCCGTACTGCGTCGCCGCTTGGCTGATCGAAAATGACTGCTTTGTTGACCAGTTCACCGAGAAAATGGTCGCCGACCCGCAGCGCATGAAGCTCGCCGAAAAAGTCGAAGTCGTACACGACCCGGCGATAACCGCGCTGGGCGCGAAACTGCGCCACAAGGTACATGTGGAGCTGCATCTCAACGACGGCACGGTAATGAAGCGCACGGTTACCGCCGCACGCGGCAGTGAAGACTTCTTCGCGACAGACGCCGAGATCATCGAGAAGTTCGAGAAACTCGCGATCAAGGCACTGCCTAAAGCGCGTGTTGCCGAACTGCGCGATGCGGTGATGGGCATCGAAAAGCTGCCCGATGCCACCGTGCTGTCGAAACTGCTGTCCGCGTAGCTCACAAGCGAAGCCGCCCGTGAGCACCGCCCGCACCGCAGCGCGCACCCTTGCGGAATTCGCGAGCGGTCTGACCTACCAGCACATCCCGGACGCGGCGCGCGAACGCGCGCGGCAATGCATCATCGACACCACGGGTGCGGCGCTGTTCGGTTCGCGCCTGCCGTGGAGCCGCATCGTCGCCGGCCATGCGCAGCACTGCGGCGGCAACGGCGCGAGCCGCGTGATCGGCACCGCACTGAAAGTGTCACCTCCTGCCGCGGCACTCGCCAACGGGGTATGCGCGCATGCGTTTGAGCTCGACGGCCTGCGCAAGCCCAGTGCCGGCGTGCATCCGGGGGCGATCCTGCTGCCGGCCGCGCTGGCCGTCGCCGAAGACCGCGAAGCCGGCGGCCGTGATCTGCTGACGGCCTTTGTTGCCGGCGCCGAGGTCATGTTTCGCATCGGCCTCGCGGCGAAACAATCCACCGAAACGCTGGGCTTTCATGCGCCGGGGGTCAACGGCCCGTATGGTTCGGCCATCGTCGCCGGCAAGCTGCTTGGACTGTCGGCGGACCAGCTGACGCAGGCGCTGGGCATTGCCGGATCGATGGGCGGCGGGTTGCTCAATTTCGCCAAGGCCGGCAACGGCGCGATGGTGAAACGGTTGCACATGGGCCGCGCCGCGGAGGCCGGCGTGGTCGCCGCGCTGCTCGCGCGCGACGGCTACGAAGGTCCGGACGCGGTGCTCGAAGGCCAGTACGGCTATCTCGAATCGTACGCGCGCGACGGCGACGTTACACTGTTGACCAAAGACCTGGGCACGCATTTCGACATCGTTCATGCCTGCCTCAAGCGTTATGCCTGCCACATCACCGCGCATACACCCGTGCAGTCATTGCAGGAACTGCGCGCGGAACACGGCTTCGACGGTAATGACGTGGCCCAGCTGACCATCCATGCACGGCACAAGGTGATGTCGCACCACGACATCCGCGAACCGCGCGATGTCGCCGGCGCACAGTACAGCGTGCCGTTCTGCGCAGCAATCGCACTGTATTACGACGTCAACGATCCGCTGGCCTTTGCCGACACCGCATTGAACGATGCAAAGGTGCGCGCACTCGCGCGCACGCTGAAACTGGTGGAAATGCAGGACAGCGAAGCCGGCGGCGCCTGGTCGAGCCGGGTCGTCGTGGATCTGCGCGACGGCCGCAGCTTCGAGCGCTTTGCCGAGGAATTCAAGGGTACGCCGGCGTCGCCGCTGTCGGCCGCAGAACTGAAAACAAAGTTCATGCGCATGACCGGAGCGCACGAGCGCGCGCAGGAATTGCACGCACAACTGGTCGCGCTGGAGTCGCTGCCCGACTGTCGCGCACTGGCAATAAACGCACCGGCCTGACGCGCAGACGGTACCGAAGCCGTGATCGCGCGAATTACATCGCGGCATTAAATCCATCGTCGCCGGCATTTTGCCCGCGCACGGCCCACCGGCTGCGGTTACAATCGCCGCGCCCGGACGCAGCGAAGCCCGGGTTTCGGGCTGGCCATCACGTCAAAGCATCCATTCGAGTCATCAATTCCCGCCCTGCTGCGTTGTGTGCACGGCCACAGCGATATCATCAGTGTAAAACAGAACAAATAATTCAATAAAATCAATTAGTTAACTATAATGCCGATTTACGCGTTAACCATATTCGCGAGCGCGTTCCTGCTGTTCCTGGTGCAACCGATCATGGCGAAACAGATCCTGCCGTGGTTTGGCGGATCCGCCGCGGTCTGGACCACGTGCCTGATGTTCTTCCAGCTGGTGCTGCTGTTCGGATACGCGTATGCCGACTGGACCATCCGCTTTCTGAAGCCGCGCCCGCAGGTCATCCTGCACGCCGCACTGGTAGTCGCCAGCCTGATTTCGCTGCCAATCATTGCCGGCAGCGGCTGGAAACCGGAAGGCGACGAAGATCCGACCGGGCTGATACTCGGGCTGCTGGCGGTCACGATCGGTCTGCCCTATTTTCTGTTGTCCACAACCGGCCCGCTGTTGCAGGCGTGGTTTGCACGCAGTTATCCGGCCACTCGCAACGTCTATCGCCTGTTCGCACTGTCCAACGGCGCGTCACTGATCGCCTTGGTTGCCTATCCGTTCGTTGTCGAGCCTTACATCACCACCCGTGAACAGTCGATTGGCTGGAGTCTGGGTTATGCGCTGTTTGCGCTGTTGTGTGCGGTCTCGGCCTTCGTCAGCCTGCGCCCGCCAAAGGCCGCTGCCCCGACACCGGCGGGCACCATCGTCGCAGACGGCCCCGCGCCGCGCACCGCGGATTATCTGCTGTGGCTGGCGCTGGCCGCACTCGGCTCGTTCATGTTGATCGCGGTCACCAACCACATCACCCACGACGTGGCCTCGGTGCCGTTCCTGTGGATACTGCCGCTGACGCTGTACCTGCTGTCGTTCGTGCTGTGCTTCGAAGGCCGCAACTGGTATCAGCGGAAAATATTCTTCGGCCCGCTGCTGTTTGTCGTCGCAGCCATGGCATGGGCGCTGCATTACGAGGCCGGCATCATGAACATCCGCTACGCGATCCCGCTGTTCTCGACGGGCCTGTTTATCATGTGCATGTTTTTTCATGGCGAACTCGCCGCCCGGAAGCCGGCACCGCGTCATCTGACCGGTTACTACCTGATGATTTCCCTTGGCGGCGCCATCGGCGGCCTGATGATCGGTTTTGTCGCGCCAAAACTGTTCAACACCTACTACGAATTCGGCCTGGGCCTGGTATTCACGACGCTCATCGCCGCCTATGTCGCGCGCCGCCTGATGCCGGTGATGCCGGCGCTGGCGCTGCTCGCCACTGGATTCACCGGATTCCATGTCAACCAGTACGTCGAAATGCTGTCGGGCAATACCCGCGTGATGATGCGCAACTTTTATGGCACGCTGCGCGTCAAGGATTCCGGCGACGAGACCAGCGCACACGGCGTCCGCCGCCTGATGCACGGCGTAATCATGCACGGTGAACAGTTCCTGGCACCGGACCGGCGCATGGAACCGACCACTTACTACGGCCCGGCATCCGGCATCGGCCGCCTCATGACCGTGAAGCGTGACCGCACGCAGCCGATTCGTGTCGGCGTCGTGGGCCTAGGCACGGGCACTCTGGCGACCTACGGACGTGCAGGAGACGCTTACCGCTTTTATGAAATCAACCCTCAGGTCATCGAACTGGCCGGTAGTGAATTCAGCTTCCTCGGCTCCAGTCAGGCAACGGTCGAAACGCTGCTGGGTGATGCTCGACTGACAATGGAGCGCGAGCCGGCGCAACGCTACGACGTGCTCGCCATCGACGCCTTTTCCAGCGACTCGATACCGACGCACCTGATGACCTATCAGGCGATGGGCATATACCTGAAAAACCTGACTGCCGACGGCGTAATCGCGTTTCACGTCACCAATCGCTTCCTGCTGCTGGCCCCGATCGTCAAACGCATCGCCGACGAATACGGGCTGCATACGGCGCTGGTCAGCGACGACCCGGGTGACGTTTCGGATTTTTCCAGTACGGAATGGGTGCTGGTATCGCGCAACGCTGCAGCCCTCGCGGACCGGCGCATTGCGGAAGCCACAAGCACCATCAGCGAAATTCCCGGTTTGCGCCTGTGGACCGACAGCTTCAATAACCTGTTCAAAATCCTGAAGTAGCGGCAGATCATCCCGCGGAATCATCATCAACGGCTTGACTGTTGCCGTTACCGGCCCAATATTGCACATCATGCCGACAATCGTTCCCAAGCCGTTGTTTCCCCGGTTTTTTTACAACCACCTGCGGACCTTGCTGGTGCTGCTGGGCGCACTGCTGCCGGCCATGGCAGCCGGCCAGCCCACCACCGCTGCGCGCGGACTGCCGACGCTGGCCCCGCTGGTCAACCAGGTCACGCCGGCTGTGGTCAACGTATCGGTGATCACGCCCGCGCCGATGGAAGACAATCCGCTGTTTCGCGACCCCTTCTTCCGCCGCTTCTTCAATCTGCCCGACCGCCCGCAGCGCAAGGAACAGGCTGCGGGCTCCGGCGTCATTGTCGATGCTGCCCGCGGACTGATATTGACCAACCATCATGTCATCAAGGACGCCGAGCAGGTCATCATCACGCTCAAGGACCGGCGCCAGTTCCCGGCAAAGCTGGTGGGCGCCGATCCCGGCACCGACATCGCCGTGCTGCAGATCAGCGCGCCGGGACTGACGGCGCTGCGCATCGGTGATTCCGACGCGCTGCAGGTCGGCGATCATGTGCTCGCCATCGGTAATCCGTTCGGCATCGGCCAGACCGTAACCTCCGGCATCGTCAGTGCGCTCGGGCGCAGCGGGCTCTCGGTTGAAGGCTACGAAGACTTCATCCAGACCGACGCGTCCATCAACCCCGGCAACTCCGGCGGCGCGCTGGTCAATCTGCGCGGCGAACTGATCGGCATCAACACCGCCATCCTCGGCCCCACGGGCGGCAATGTCGGCATCGGCTTTGCCGTACCCGCAGCCATGGCCGGCGCAGTAATGGCGCAGATCGTGCGTCATGGCGAGGTGCGTCGCGGCCGGCTCGGCATCGAGATGGCCGACGTGCCGCAGGAATTGCAGGGCAAGCTGCGTTTGCCGTCGCTCGATGGCGCGTTCGTTACGAACGTCGAAGCGGGCTCTCCGGCGGCGCGCGCCGGATTGCGCCAGAGCGACGTCATCGTCGCGCTCAATGCCCGTCCCATACGCACCTCGGGCGAATTGCGCGCACGGCTGGGCCTCACACCAGTGGGCGAAGAGGTCGAGTTCAGCATCATCCGCGACGGCAGCCCGCAACGCATCCGCACCCGCATTGCTCCGCCGCAGGCCTCAGGGGACGGAGACGCGCGCGCGGTCGCACAGTTGCCCGGTTTGCGCGTGGTTGAAATCGAACGCGGCAGCCCGCTGGCGGAAAAATTGCGTGGCGGCGGTCTGGTAGTTGCCGCAGTAGAACCCGGCAGTCCGGCACTGCAGGCCGGTTTTCGGCCCGGCGACATCATCTACGCCGTCAACCGGCGGCGGGTGCAGACGCTGGCGGAATTCCAGGGACTGTTGCGCGCCGCGCAGCAAGCCCCCTTGGGGGGCGGCTCGGAACGCGGCTACGCGATCAGCCTGCTGCGCGGCGATTTCAATCTGACCATCATCCTGCGGTAAAACACCGCTTGGTCCGCGCCTATTGTCGCGATCGGCGCACCAGCCAGCCGCCGGCACCCAGCAGCAGCGAATTGCCCAGCCATACCGGTGCGTAACCGAATGCCGTGCCCAGGGTACCGAAGACGAGCGGGATGACCAGATGGGTCACGTTGTTTACGGTGACGCGCAGGCCTGCGGCCTCGGATGCCCGCCCCGCAGGCGCGAGCGAATAAATCAGCGACATCGACATCGGCTGTCCGCAACCCAGTCCCAGACCGAGCAGGAACCCCACCGCGCCCAGCGCATATGGATTCTGAAACAACGGAAACAGCGTGAACGCGCCCGCCGCTACAAAAATCGCATAGATGAGAATCTGCGCTTCGCTTGAATGCTTGAGCAGCCACGGCAGCACTGCGCGGATGACGAACGTCGCCAGCGCAAATGCCCCGAGGATCATGCCGATGGCGGAAGCCGACAAACCGATGCCGTGTCCATACACCGGCATGTAAAAGTTGAACAGGTCCCACCCCGCGGAAATAAAACCGCTGGCGACAAAGGTGTTGCGCAGACGCGGCGCGCGCCACAAGTCCATTGCGCCGCCGACACGAACTGCACCGGGAAGCGATGCCGCGCCGGGCAGAAACCCGGGTCTGAGCCAGAGCATCAGCACCGGAATGACGATGAATGCCGCAAGCATCAGGAACGCGGCAACGTGACTGAGGTAATCGATGGTAAAGCCGGCGATCAGCGGTCCGATGAATCCGGCGCCCGAAAAACCCAGGCTGGTCAGCGCGTAATTGCGTGAGCGGTTTTCCGCGCCACCGATGCCGCCAGCAATGCCGGTGACCGTTACAAAGAAGAAATGAAACGAAGTGCCGAGCAGCAGCGATGACAGGTAGAGGGTGGTCATTGACGGCCATAACGCCGGCAGCACCAGCGCGATGCCGACACCCACGGTACCCAGCAGCATCGGCGGTCGCGCGCCGACGCGGTCCGCCAGCCGGCCGATCGCAATCGCAAACAGCATCGGGCACACGGCATAAAGCGCCATCAGTATTCCCACCTGCATCTGCGTCGCGCCTGATTCCAGCGCCATCAGGGACACGACCACACGGCTTCCGCTGAACGCGATGTGGGTCAGGACGATCAATACCAGTGTGAGATAAATGGCCATGGAGGCTTGTTGATCCACCGCGCGCCGGACGCGGCTGCGGTGCAGGCGTTGAAGCGCATGATGGTAGCATCGCCGGCCACTGCGAAGTCCGGGCTTTCCATATTACGGAGGCATTGCCGGGACCTTCATGCTGAGAACGTGCCCCGCCGGATATGAACGACGCCTGATTATTCCGTATCGTGGCGACGGGTTCAGACCAGCATCAGGTGCACCGCAAACTGCTGTCCGGCATCAACCCAGAATTTCTGCGGCCGGAAACCCGCCGCTTGGGCGAGCCGCTGGAACTCCGCGACCGAATACTTGCAGGAGTTCTCGGTATGAATGCGCTCACCGGCGCCAAAACCAAAAGTGCGCCCGCTGACAGTGACCGTCTGCGCCCGCAGGCTTTCAAGATGCATTTCGATCCTGCCCGCAAGTGCATTGTAAAAAGCCACATGACGGAAATGCGCCAGATCAAAATCCGCGGCAAGCTCACGATTGATGCGGTGCAGGAGATTCAGATTGAACTCCGCCGTCACACCCTGCGCATCGTTGTAGGCGGCATGCAGCACTTCCGGATCCTTTTTCAGGTCCACGCCAACCAGCATCGCCCCGCCATCGGCTACCAGAACACGCGCGCCGCTCAAGAACTCCTGCGCCTCCCCGGGCGTCAGATTGCCGATGGTCGAGCCGGGGAAATAGATGACCTGCTGTGACTTCCTGAAACGCGCAAGGCCGTGCAGATGCAGCGGCTGCATGTAATCGGCGCAGACCGCAATGATCGGCATATCGGGGAACCGGGCTGCCAGTCGCGCGGTTGACGCATGCAACGCACTGGCCGCGATGTCTACCGGCACATAAACCGCGGGCCGCAGCGCGCGCACCAGCTCTTCGGTCTTGATGCCGGCGCCGCTGCCGAATTCGATCAGTACGCAATTGTCATCCAGCTGCGCAGCCATTTCTGCGGCATGGGCACGCATCAGCGCCATTTCCGTGCGCGTGGGGTAGTACTCGGGCAGTTCGCAGATCGCCTCGAACAGCTCGCAGCCGCGAGCGTCATAAAAATATTTTGGAGACAGGGCCTTGGGAGATTGTCCGAGGCCGGCCAGCACGTCGCCGAGAAAACTGCCTGTCGGAGGCTTCAGATCGACGAAAGTAACGGTCGCAGGAAGGGAGTTCATCCGCTACGCCGCAGGATTGCGACGATATCCAGGCAATTCAACCCGACGTATTGGCCGCGAAGCGGGTTTCCATCCACCGCTTGATGCGGTTGGCGTCACCGATACGCGTCAGCTTGCCCCAGGAATCGAGCAATACGATGATCACGGGCCTGCCCGCAATTCTGGCCTGCATCACCAGACAGCGACCGGCCTCCGAAATGTAGCCCGTCTTGGACAGGCCGATTTCCCACGTCTGGCTGCTGACCAGGCGGTTGGAATTACGGTAATCCATAGGCTGCCCGTTGGCGAGCCTCACGGTCATTTTGGTATCGGTCGTGAAGTCCCGGATCAGCGGGTAACCGTACGCGGCGGCCACCATTTTAGTCAGGTCCTGGGCGGTCGATACGTTGTCGCTGGACAATCCCGTGCCATCGACAAAACGCGTACGCCACATCCCGAGCTCAACGGCTTTCTGGTTCATCGCCGCAACGAACGCCCTGGTGCTGCCGGGGTAGACGCGGGTCAGCGCCTCTGCCGCACGGTTTTCCGACGCCATCAGGGCCAGTTGCAGCAACTCCCGGCGCGTGAGCGGAGTGCCGATGCGCAGCCTTGAGCGCGTACCCTTGACCAGGTCCTTGTCAGCCTCGCTGATGACAATCTGCTCGGTCAGCGGCAACCCGGCGTCCATGACCACCATTGCGGTCATCAACTTGGTGATCGACGCGATGGGCATGACTTCGTCGGTATTCTTGCCGTAGAGCGCGCTGCCGGCCTCCTGGTCTATCACCAGGGCTGCTGACGATTTGAGTGCCGGTGTGCTGGTATCCGGGGCGGACTTGGTTTTGCGCGCGCCTTGTTCCTGCGACGCAGCGAATGCCGGAGATACCGCAAGAATGGCAACCAGCAGGGTAATCAGCCAGCGCATCAGAATCCGTCCTCCCGGGTTATTTTTACTTGAAATCCTTTTCAAAATACAGTGTTACAGCTTTTTTTTCAACTGGCTTAAGTCATATACGATGTGGTTTCATCGCGCCTTTGGCCCTGATTCAGGGTCATCCGACAAGATAGCGCGCGGGCAAAAAAAACTCCGCTCAGGACGGTGTGGGTTGTCCCGGCGGAGCTTAAAGAGGCCCTGCAATAAACCCGCTCAGCACAGGTCACTACATTCTACGGGCCTCCGAGGAGGAAAATAATCTGAACCCTGCGGCACCGCCACCAGGGCAATGCACGTGAAACTTCGGTGAAGATAGCTGCCCCGACTTACATCAGGCTTACAAATACCGGATCCAGCATCTGAATTCATAGACCCGGCATCCCGCATCCCCAGTATCATGTGCGTTGCATCCGAACCGGTCCCGCTCCCATGCGCCTGCTCGTTGTCGAAGATCACCCGATACTCGCTGCCGGACTCGTAACCGCGCTGAAAGGCTCGGATTACGCTGTCGATCATGCCGTCACCGGCGAACAGGCGGATCACATGTTGGCCGCCCAGCAGTACGACGCAGTGATACTGGATATCGGACTGCCCAAACTCGACGGCTATGAAGTGCTGCGGCGCATGCGTCGCAGGGGGTCCAAGACGCCGGTATTGATGCTGACGGCGCGCGATGCGCTCGAAGACCGGGTCAAGGGGCTGGATCTGGGGGCGGACGACTACCTCGCAAAACCCTATGATCTCCCGGAGCTCGAGGCGCGGGTGCGGGCATTGATCCGCCGCGGCCAGTCCGGCGGCGGCGCCGAACTGACCCACGGCGACCTCGCGCTCGACACCGCCGGTCGTCGCGCCACAATCAAGGACACGCCGCTCGACCTTTCAGCGCGCGAACTCGGCGTGCTCGAAGTGCTGATGCTGCGCGCCGGTCGCGTCGTCAGCAAGGAACAGCTCGCGGAACAGCTCTATGGGTGGGGCGAAGAAGTCGGCGCCAATGCCATCGAGGTTTACGTCCACCGGCTGCGCAAGAAACTCGAGCCGGCCGGCGTCAACGTGCGCACCATCCGCGGCCTGGGCTATCTGCTGGAAAAAGCCGCGCATGACTAGGCTGCGCACGCTGCGCAGCCGCTTGCTGTTGTGGGTCAGCGGTCCGCTGCTGGCACTTTGGGTCATCAGCACGCTGGTCGATCACGAGGTCGCCAAGGGTTTCGTCAACCTCAACTATGATCGCACCCTGCTCGACACCGCGCTCGACCTCGGGCGCAGCGTGCGCGAGGCAGGCGATCGTCCTTACATCGATCTGCCGCCGTCAGTGATCGAACTGCTGATTTCCGGCCAGCAGGGCCGCCTGTACTATCGCGTCAACAAATCGGACGGCGAGTACATCACCGGCGACCCGGATCTCCCGGATCCGCCCGAAGATGCGCAAACCGGCCGTGTAACCTATTACGACGCCGTTTACCTCGGCCGGCCGATACGGGCCGTAGCGGTACGGGTACCGATACGTCCGGGGTCAGGCCGGGGTGCGATCCTGGTCCAGGTAGCGGAGCTGTCCACGCTGCGCGCCGACTCCGCCCGCCAGATCATGCTGCGCATGATGCTGCCGCAGGCGATACTGGTGCTGATCGCCACGCTGGCCGTCTGGTTCGGCGTCGGCCTTGGGCTGCGGGCGCTGACGTCCATCCGCACTGAAATTGAAAACCGTTCGCATGTCGACCTGAGCCCGATCGTCGATTCCGGCGCGCCCGTTGAGGTCCGACCGCTGATACACGCGATGAATGACCTGCTTTCCCGGTTGAGCGCTGCGCTCGCGGCACAGCAACGCTTCATCGCGGATGCCGCCCACCAGTTACGTACGCCGGTGGCGGCATTGAAAGCACAGACCGAGCTTGCAATACGTCAGGTACGGGACGATGAAGCCAAGGCCACACTGCAGCATCTGCAAACGGCTGCCGACCATGCGGCACGCGTGGTCACCCAGCTGCTGACGATGGCGCGAGCCGAGCCGGGTTCGCATCGCAGCGTGATGCGGGAGCCGGTCGACCTAAGGGCACTGGCATCCGATGTCACCCGCGAATGGGTGCCGTTGGCACTGTCACGGCAGATCGATCTCGGCCTTGATGAGGCCTCCGTGCCGGTCGAAATCAGCGCGGATCCGTTCCTGATCCGCGAGATGTTGAACAATCTGATCGACAATTCCCTCAGATACACGCCGTCCGGGGGGCATGTAACAGTACGCACCGCCCGGCAGGACGACCACGCGATACTGGAAGTCGAGGATAACGGCACCGGAATTCCGGCGGACGAACGCGAAAAAATATTCGAGCGCTTTTATCGCCTGCCCGACAACGGACCGGAAGGATGCGGCCTCGGATTGGCCATCGTTCGTGAGATCGCCCAGGGTCACCACGCGACGGTTGCCGTGCACACCGGTGCCGGCGGCCGCGGCACACGCATGACAATCACGTTCTCGGTGACCCGCTGACGCCTGCGGCGGCACCCTGCAGCGCGGCTTTCGACGCGCGACGCTCCGCATCCTCCTGCTGTTGCAACGTCCACATCTGGGCGTAAGCGCCGCCGCTGTCCAGCAAATCTGCGTGGCGCCCGCGCTCGACCACGCGGCCCTGATCCAGCACCAGAATTTCGTCCGCATCCATGACCGTGGACAGCCGGTGCGCAATTACCAGTGTCGTGCGGCCCCGCGCAATCGCGTTGAGTTCCTTCTGGATCGCCTGCTCAGTACGTGAATCCAGCGCAGATGTGGCTTCATCAAAGATCATGATGCGCGGATTTTTCAGAATCGCGCGGGCAATCGCCACGCGCTGCTTTTCACCACCCGAAAGTTTAAGCCCGCGCTCACCGACCATGGTTTCATAGCCATCGGGCAGACTCTCGACGAACGTATGGATATGGGCTGCCTTCGCCGCGGCAAATACCTCTTCCCGCGCAGCGGCAGGCCGGCCGTACTGGATGTTGTAAAAGATCGTGTCGTTGAACAACACCGTGTCCTGGGGAACGATCGCGATCGCACCGCGCAGACTGGCCTGGCGCAGCTGACGGATGTCGACATCATTGACCCGGATCGTGCCGCCGGTCACGTCATAAAAACGGTAGAGCAGGCGTGCCAGCGTCGATTTCCCCGCGCCGCTGGCGCCGACCACCGCGACTTTAGCCGCCGGCTGAATCTCAAAAGTCATGCCGTGCAGAATCTGCCGTCGCGGGTCATATCCGAATTCAACGGACTCGAAGCGCACGGTCGCAGGGCCGTCCGGAACATCCCGCGCATCCGGCGCATCATCCACTTCACGATGCTCCTCCATCAGGCCGAACATGCGGTCCATGTCGATCATGGCCTGCTTGATCTCGCGATAGGCCATACCCAGAAAGTTGAGCGGAATATAAAGCTGGATCAGCAGACCGTTTACCAGCACCAGATCGCCAAGCGTAAGTTCCCGCGCAACCACGCCCTGCGCACAAAGAATCATCAAAGCCGTGGCGGCAACGGCGATGATCGACGCCTGGCCGACGTTGAGCAATCCCAGCGAAGCCTCGTTTCTGACCGCCATGACTTCATAGTTCTTCAGGCTGTCGTCGTAGCGCTTCGCCTCGTAATCCTCGTTGTTGAAATACTTGACCGTCTCGTAATTGAGCAGGCTGTCGACCGCGCGGGTATTGGCCCTGGAGTCCAGTTCATTTGCACGCCGGCGGATCGCCGTGCGCCACTCGGTGATGCCGATGGTGAACGCGATATAGACCACAACGGCGGCAAAGGTGACCGCGACAAAACGCCAGTCGAACTTCGCGTACAGGACAGCGGCAACCAGCGTGAATTCGAGCACCACCGGAATAATGGAAAACAGCATGAACGACAGCAAAGTGGAAATGCCGCGGGTACCGCGCTCGATGTCGCGCGACATGCCGCCGGTCTGGCGGTCGAGGTGAAAGCGCAGTGACAGCCCATGGAGATGCCGGAATACCGCCAGTGCGATCCGCCGTGTCGCACGTTGCGTCACCGGAACGAACACAACGTCGCGCAATTCAGCAAACAGCACTGTTGAAAGCCGCAGTGCCCCGTAGGCCACCAGCAGTGCCAGCGGCAGTACCAGCACCGCCTGTGCCGAATCCAGACCGTCGACGATGTCTTTCAGGATCAGCGGTACGCCGACATTCGCCAGCTTCGCCGCCACGAGGAACCCCAGTGCGGTCACCACCCGCCATTTGTATTCCCACA
>JAOUIN010000119.1 GCA_029883965.1 Betaproteobacteria bacterium | reverse complement strand
GTACAGACCCGCCAGCAGGAAACCGGGTATCAGCGCGGCGGCATAAAGCCGCACCACAGACACCGACGATGCCGCTGAATACACGATCAGCATGATCGAAGGCGGGATCAATATGCCCAGCGTGCCGCCGGCACAGATGACGCCGGTCGAGAGCTTCTGGTCATAACCGGCCTTGAGCATCGCCGGCAATGCCAGTAATCCCATCAGCGTCACCACCGCACCGACGATGCCGGTGGCGGTGGCGAACATCGCGCAGGTAGCCAATGCCGCCACGGCCATTGATCCGGGCACATGGCGCAATGCGACCTGCAGGCTGTAGAACAGCCGGTCGAGGATGTTCGATCGTTCGATCACGTAACCCATGAACAGGAACAATGGCACCGCAACGAGCACATCGCTGCTCATGATGCTCCAGGTGTTCTGCGTCAGCAGGTAGAACAGCCGGCTATCGAAAAACTCCTGCCCCGGCTGGTAATAGGCGTAATAGCCGAAACAAACGCCCATGCCCATCAGCGTGAACGCGATCGGGAATCCGAGCAGGATGACAAAAATGAACAACCCCAGCATGACCAGGGCGAGTACGGGATCACTCATTTCGCAGTCCCCTGACCGGTGGTTTCCTTGGTGGCATGTTGTTGTGCCAGCACGCTTTCCAGTTCTTCGACGTCATGCAGCCGGCGCGGCCAGCAATTGTCACGTATGCACTGGATGCAGCGCAGCACCTCGGCAAAGCCCTGCAGCGCCAGCAGTCCTGCACCGAACGGAATCAGCAGCTTCAGCTGCCAGATCGGGATGCCGGCAGGGCTGTTGACGCTCACTTCGCGGATCTTGAAAGAATCAAAGCCGTATTGCCAGCCCGCAATCACCAGGGCAAGGACGCCCGGAAAAAAGAACAGCACGTACAGGAAAAGCTCCACCGTGGCCTGCGTGCGCGGACGCCACATGCGGTAGATAAAATCGCCGCGCACATGTCCATCGCGCGACAGGCAGTAGGCGCCGGCCATGAAAAACAGCCCGCCGTACATGAGGTAGCTGAAATCGAATGCCCAGCTCGTCGGGTCGTTCAACACATAACGCACGAACACCTCATACGACGTGCCCAGCGTCAGGATGATGATGCACCACGCAAAGGCGTGGCCGACCGTCTTGCTCAACTGGTCGATGCCGTAGATAAACCGGTTAATCATGGCTCGCCGTATCCAATAATAAAAAAATAGGGCGACACCGGTCGGCGTCGCCCTTATTCAACTTGGACTAGCTCACTTGCAGACTTCGCCTGCGCCCGGAAGCTTGGTCTTGAATACGTGCTCGTAGCCCAGCCGGTAGTCGGCGTCGTTTACGAAATGGTAGTACGCGACACGCTTGGCCCAGTCACGCTGCGAGTCGACGACCTTCTTGAAGAAAGGATCTTCGCCCGACAACTTCTTGGTCAGTATGTCCCAGGCATCAAGCTGTGCCTGGAAAATCGACTTCGGCGTGCGAATCACGTTGACCTTGTGTTTGTCCTTGAGCACCTGCAGGTCGCGCGAGTAGTTGTCCATCCCGGTCCAGTAGTTCGCCTGGGACGCCGCCTCGACGCCGTAGCGCCAGATCGCCTGCAGATCCTTGCCCATCGCGTCCCACTTCTTCTTGTTGATCGCGATTTCGAAGAATTCCATCGCCTGGTGAAAACTGCCCATCTCGTAGTTCTTGATCACGTCCTGGGCACCGAAACGCATGTCCGAGGTCGGATTATTGAACTCGAACGCGTCGATCACGCCACGCTCCAGCGCCGGGATGATCTCGCCGCCCGGCAACTGGGTCACTTTTGCACCCATTTGCTGGAACAGGTCGGCCGCCAGACCGACGGTGCGGTATTTGAGTCCCTTGAGCTGCTTGGCGTCGGTGATCGGCTTCTTGAACCAGCCCAGGGGCTGTGTCGGCATCGGCATTGCAAAGAAGCCGACATAGTTAAGACCGAGTTTTTGCAGCAGTTCGTTATACATGGCGAGACCGCCGCCGCGATAAATCCAGGCCAGCGTCTGCGGCGCATCGCAGCCGTTGATCGGGCCGGAGCCGAACAGCGACGCGACCTTCGATTTGCCGTACCAGTACACCGGCACCGTATGGCCGGCATCGAGCACGCCCTTGCTCACCGCGTCGGTAACCTCAAAGGGTTTCACCACGGCGCCGCCAACCAGATAATCGACCTTCAGCCGTCCGCCCGCCATTTCATTGACGCGGGTGACGAACTCCACCGCCATCTCGTTGAAAATGTCCGTGGCACCCCAAGCACCCTGCATTTTGATGACGATGGGCGACTGCGCCACCGAAATCATCGGGAAGCCGGCAATCGCGGCACCGGTGGTCGCCGCGGCGGCACCGGTCAAAAACTTGCGTCGGGCCGGACTGGCTTGAGCGGGCTTAACTTCTTGTTTGGTAACCATTTTTACTCCTCCATAAAGACGACCAGAATACACGGAACCGAAACGGAATCCCGCGAGCGCGTACTGTGTTGTTATTCGCGCAATCCCGTCACACATTAATTGGGCGAGCAACAAGACGATTTCGCCATGTGCAACGCCATATTACGGTCATGTCATCCTAGCGCCCGGTACCCGCAAATGCAAGTCCGGCCACACCGCCTATTACCTTGCAACCCCCCGCTTACAGAATACTGACCATCTGAAGCCACAGCCAAGTCATGCCGACGCAATCAGACCAGATGCGCCAGCAGATAAACCAACAACAGAATCATCATCCACAGCGCAGTTCCGCCTGTCGTCCAGTTGCGGGCCAGGAGCCCCTCGGGGCCATGATGACGCTTCACAAAGCCAGTGGTTCCGTTGAGCCAGCGTGCGGTGGCCTCCGAAATAACCCGCATCATCGACAGATACCCGTGTTCCAGGCCGCGCCAGACAGCGGGTGCCAATACACGATACGTCCAGTCAACATCCAGCGAAATGGTCAGCGTACGCTTCAAGTACTCCAGCATCACGAAAAACGCCAGACCGGAGAACAGCAGCAATTGAAGCTGCGTAACCACATGCGATGCCGTGTACGGCACGTAGTCGGTTGCATAGGGCAACAACCCATATAACGGTTCCGGCCAGATGCCGATCGCGATACACAGAAATGAAAACAGAATCATTGCCATACGCATGTTTGCCGGCGGATCAGGCGGCCGCAATCCGGAGTCTTTCTGGAAAAAGACGAACCACGGAAACTTGATGCCCGCATGCAGAAACACGCCGGCCGAGGCTGCCGCGAGCGCCAGCCAGATCCACAGCAGATGCTGGTCGGCCGCCGCCTGAGAGATCATTGATTTCGACACAAAGCCCGAGGTGAACGGGAAGGACGAAATCGCAAGCGCGCCGATAATGCCGCAAATGCAAGTGATGGGCATGCTCTGGAAAAGCCCGCCCAGATCCGTGCATTTGCGCTTGCCCGTCATAAACAGCACCGAGCCCGCAGACATCAGCAGCAAGGCCTTGTAAATGATGTGGGTAAATGCATGGGCTGCGGCCCCGTTGATGGCCATCTCCGTCCCGATGCCAGCGCCGGTCACCATGAAGCCCACCTGATTGACGATGCTGTAGGCGAGTATTCGCCGCATGTCGTTTTCCAGCAGCGCGTAGATGATGCCGTAGAAAATCATGAACACGCCGATATAAATCAGGATCTCGTTGCCGGGAAATCCGCGTAGCAGGACGTACACGGCCGTCTTCGTGGTAAATGCGGACAGGAATACCGTGCCGCTCCATGACGCCTCGGGGTAAGCATCGGGTAACCATGCAGACAGCGGCGGCGCACCGGCGTTGATCAGGAATCCCGCCAACATCAACCAGTGCCAGGGTGTATCGAGCCCCATGCGAACAAACTCGACCGATCCGGTCGTTGCCACATGACCGGCGATGCCGGCCATCAGCAAAACGCCGCCAAACAGATGCACCATCAGGTAACGGAAACTTGCACGGTAGGCGCCGCCACTCCACAACACCAGGGTCGAGCCGATCGCCATCAGTTCCCAGAACACGAACACCGTAACCAGGTCCCCCGCCATGGCCACGCCAATCGCGGAACCTGCATACACAAATGCAGCCGGCATTTCCAGCCGGCTCGCTTGGTTGAGCGCAAACAAACCGCCGCCGAAGGCCATGACGGCAAATATCGTTGCGAACAGGCGCGACAGGTTATCCGGCGCCAGCGGCCGCAGGCTGTAATCGAGAAACTGCAGCACCGGTCCTGCAGACGGGTCCGGCGCCGCCCAGATCAGCCACAACGCGGCGATCGGCAACAGCAGAATGGCCATGCTACGGCCATGCCCGCGCAGTACGCCAATCACCAGACCGCCAAAAATCAGCAGCAGACCCGGATGCAGCAGCAGGCTACTCACGATCACGCTCCTGTTCTGCCGGGTAGTAGGTGTCAGGCCTCTTGATAAACAGGCCGATGGCTTTCGCAATAACGATCAGTGCGATACAGGCCAAAAAACCGTACCACGCGGGAAAAGCGAATATCGCGTCTATGCCGAAATGGGGATGCGGCTCGATAAATCCGCCGATCACAACCAGCAATGCAAGGCACGCCAGCGACCATCGCCAAAGCTGGCGGATCGTGGATTCTCGCGTCAACCAATGTCCCATGTCATACCACCATCATCTGTCGTGCCAGCGCCAGCGGCACATCGGGAAAACAGAACAGCAATATCGTCAAGGCAGCGGTAATGCACAGCGCGACAACCATGCTCCAAGGCGCCTCGCCATGCTCGGCACTGCCCGCAGGCGCATTGACAAAAAAGGCACGGTAGACGATCGGCAGAAAATATCCCGCATTGAGGAGCGTGCTGGCCGCAATTACTGCCACGGCATTCCACTGCTCCGTTGAAACCGCACCCTGCAGCATGTACCACTTGCTGATGAACCCGACCGCCGGCGGCAGACCGATCATCGAGATTGCACCAACTGTAAATGCAATCATCGTAAACGGCATTCGGTGTCCAATGCCATCCAGTTCACTGACTTTGGTCTTGTGTGCCCCCGTATAAATAGCACCGGCAGCGAAGAACAGCGTGATCTTGCCCACCGCATGCGCGGCGATGTGCAGCGCCGCGCCAATCATCGACAGCGGCGCGAGTATCGCGGCCGCCAGCACCACGTAGGAGAGTTGGCCGATGGTCGAGTAGGCCAGCCGCCTCTTCAGATTATCGGCGCGCAGCGCAACCACCGAAGCGGCAATAATCGTGAAGCCCGCGAAGAAAATCAGCCAATCCACACTGCTCAAACCTGCAATCCGGTCAACGCCGAAGATGTAAACAATCACCTTCACGACGGTAAACACGCCCGCCTTCACCACCGCGACGGCATGCAAAAGCGCCGATACCGGTGTCGGCGCCACCATGGCCGCCGGCAGCCAGCGATGAAAGGGCATCACGGCAGCCTTGCCGGTTCCGAATATGAACAGGGCCAGCAGGATACCGATAGATGAATTGGAGACTTCCGAGCCGAGTATTCCGCCTGGCGTGAACTCGACCGTGCCAGCCACCATCCACGTCGCAATGACCGCCACCAACATCAATGTAAGCGAGGTGCCCAGCAGATAACTCAGGTAGACCCGGCCGCCCCGGCGCGCCTCATCATCCTGATGGTGCGAGACCAGCGGATAGGTGATCAATGTCAATGCTTCATAAAACAGGAACAGGGTCAGCAGGTTGGCAGAGAAGGCGATGCCCAGCGTGAAAGCGATGGACAACGCGAAACAGGCAAAGAACCGGGACTGGTGTGATTCATCGTTGCCGCGCATGTAGCCGATGGAATACAGCGTGCTGATCGGCCACAGCACAGCAGCAACCAGGGCAAACAGCATTCCCAGCGGCTCCAGGCGAAAGGCCAGCGCAGCGCCGGGCAGAAGTTCGACCAGGACGATTTCCGGGCGCCCGCCATTGAGCACTTCCGGCAACAACATCAACACGCAGACCAAAGTGACGCCGGCCGCAACAAAGGACAGCGCTTCGCGCAGATTCGGGATGCGATGTGCCAAGGCCACACCCAAAGCACCGAATACAGGCGCAGCGACAGCAATAAGCATCAGCCCCTCTGAGGTCACCGCACACCCCCGAGCAGAAATGCTGCGGCATCACGCGCGCCACCGAGAGAAAACGAAGTATCAAGACCAAAATAAATACAGGCGGCTACCAGCACCCACGCCGGAACCAGCAGCTGCAACGGCGCCTCCTCCTTCGTCACCGCACCGGCAGGCGGTTGCCGCAGGTAGGCAATCTCGACGAAACGCCATACGTAGGCTGCGGCAAGCAGCGAACTCGCGGCAATTACGACAACGATCCACCATTGGCCTTCCTGAAGTGCTGCCAGCACCAGATGCCACTTGGTTATAAAGCCCGCTGTTCCAGGTGCACCCACCAGGCTTAACCCCGCCAGCGCCACACCGATGCAGGTGACCGGCATGCGGCGTGACAGTCCCGCCAGCGCATCCATCCGGCTCGTGCCGAGGCGCAGAACAATACCGCCCACCAGCATGAACAATGCAGCCTTGGTTACACCATGATTGAACAGATGCGCAACCGACGCCGTCAGGCCGTCGGCATTGGCAATGCCAAGTCCCAGCGTGATGTAGCCGATTTGCGCAACACTGGAATAAGCCAGCAGTCGCTTGAGATCCTTCTCGAAAAGAGCCACCAGTGATGCAACAACCATCGCCACAGCTGAAAAGATGATCAGCATTTCGAGCAGCGCCAGGTCCGGCAAAGCAAGGCGGACACCGAACACGCCAAACACAAAACGCAGCAGCACATAAACCGATACCTTGGTTGCGGTACCGGCCATGAATGCCGCCACTGCGGACGGCGCATAGGTATACGCACCGGGAAGCCAGACATGCAACGGAAACAACGCGATCTTCAACGACAAGCCCACCGTAATAAACGCCAACGCCACCAGCACCGGGCGGGTCTCTTCCACGGCACGGATGCGCTCGGCCATGTCGGCGAGG
>JAOUIN010000118.1 GCA_029883965.1 Betaproteobacteria bacterium | reverse complement strand
CGGATTGCGGAATATGGAACCGGCATTGGGCATCCCCAGCGGCTGCGACGCGATGCGCTGCGACAGAAGCGTCTTGATCCGCGCCCGCGACCGGGTGCCATCGCCACGGGACAAACGCAGTGTCGCGGAAACGAACCATTCCTCCAGCTCGCTGCTGCGCTCCACACTGCGGTACCCGATCCTGAAATCCTGCGGCGCTCGGACGTGCAGTGCGCCCTTGCGATCCATGGTTTCCACCTGCGCCACCAGATCCCAGGTTTCCCCGCCGTAACAGCCTGCGTTCATTGCCAGCGCGCCGCCCAGCGTGCCCGGTATGCCGGCGAGGAATTCGGCGCCCGCAAGATCATGCAGCGCCGCCAGGCGCGCCACTTTCGGGCACGCCACCCCTGCCTGCGCCCGGATTTCTCCGTCGCCGGAGTCAGCACTGCCGACACGCGTTTCACGCAAAGCCCAGTGCGTAAAAATGACCGTACCGTCGAGTCCGCCGTCGCGCACCAGCAGATTGCTCCCCAGCCCGACGAACCACACCGGTTCGTCATCGGGCAACTGGCGCAGAAAAAACGCCATATCGTCAAGATCCGCCGGCGCATAGCTCTGGCGTACTTTGCCGCCGGCGCGCCAGCTGACATGCCGGGACATGGACTCATCGCTGCGAAGCTCACCCCGCAGTCCCGACCCCGGCATCCGTTTCAATTCGCTCATGTCCATGTCAGCTTTGCACTCGTGCGCGTTACCTTCGGGCTCACGCGCGATCCTTGTTCAAATTGCCGGCAACAGCACCGATAGACCCGGCGCCCATCGTCAGCACCACGTCCCCGTCCCGGGCCGCGCTGCGTATCGCTTCCGGTAATTCACCGACCTGCTCGACAAACACCGGCTCCACCTTGCCCAGCACACGTACCGCACGGGCCAGCGCCCGACCGTCAGCCGCAACGATGGGCGCTTCGCCCGCCGCATAAACTTCGGTCAGCAGCAAGGCATCGACGCTGGACAGTATCCGGACAAAATCCTCAAAACAATCCCGGGTCCGGGTATAGCGGTGCGGTTGAAAAGCAAGCACCAGACGGCGCCCGGGGAATGCGCCTCGCGCTGCGGCAATCGTTGCCGCCATTTCCACCGGGTGATGGCCATAATCATCAATCAGGTCCGCTGTACCGCCGTCTGCGAGGGCAAACGTCCCGCAGCGCTGAAAACGGCGCCCGACGCCCTTGAATTCGGCCAGTGCCTTGATGATTTTTTCATCGGTGACACCGACTTCCATCCCCACGGCAATCGCAGCAAGCGCGTTCTGCACGTTGTGCACGCCGGCAAGATTCAGCGTTACTTCCAGATCCGGCAGGCGTTTTCCGTTCTTGCGCTGCACCCGCAGACGCATCCGCCCTGCAGCAGCAGTCACGGCATGTGCGCGCACCTGCGCGCCTTCCGCAATGCCGTAGGTCACGACGGTCTTGGTCAGCCGCGGCATGATCGCGCGCACATTGGCATCGTCACTGCACAACACCGCCACTCCGTAAAACGGAAGGCGCTCGACAAACTCGACGAAAGCCTGCTTGAGCCGGTCCATCGAATGATCGTAGGTCTCCATGTGATCGGCGTCGATATTCGTCACGACCGAGATCACCGGCTGCAGATGCAGAAAAGACGCGTCCGATTCGTCGGCTTCGGCGACGATGAATTCCCCCGCACCGAGCCGCGCGTGTGCGCCAGCACTTTCCAGCCGGCCGCCAATGACAAACGTCGGGTCCAGTCCGCCCTCGGCAAGCACGCTGGCAACGAGGCTGGTCGTTGTGGTTTTCCCATGTGTGCCTGCAACCGCGATGCCTTGTTTCAAACGCATCAACTCGGCAAGCATCAACGCCCGCGGGACCACCGGCACATGCCGTGCGCGGGCAGCGACGACCTCCGGATTATCGGCCTTGACCGCACTGGAGATAACCACCACATCGGCCTCGGCGACATGGGTCGCCGCATGGCCGATGCGCACCTGCGCGCCGGCTTCGGCAAGACGGCGCGTCGCATTGGTTTCGCTCAAATCAGAACCGCTGACTGCATACCCGAGGTTAAGCATTACCTCGGCGATACCGCTCATGCCGGCGCCGCCTATGCCCACAAAGTGAATTTGCCGGACCTTGTGTCTCATGTCGTGTACCTCATGCCGGCACGAGCTCCATGCACAGGTCAGCGACTTTCTGCGCAGCGTCTGGCTTACCGGCGCCGCGCGCAGCGCTCGCCATTTCGAGCAGCTTCGCGCGCGTCAGTCCGCGCAGCACATCGGCAAGCGACTTGGCCGTCAGTTCGCGTTGCGGCATCAGCAGTGCAGCACCACGGTCCGCCAGATACCGGGCATTGCGGGTCTGGTGATCATCGGCGGCAAAAGGAAACGGCACCAGAATGCTGCCCACACCCGCGACCGCGAGTTCGGCGACCGTAGTCGCGCCGGAGCGACAGATAATCAGATCGGCTTCACCGTAACGCGCCGCCATGTTTTCGATGAAATCGAGAATCTCGGCATCTACGCCTGACGTACGGTATGTGCTGCGCAGCGCATCGACGTGTGCAGCACCGGCCTGGTGCGTTACCACCGGCCGTTCGCCCACGGCCAGCAGTGCCAGCGCCTGCGGCACCGTTTCGTTGAGCGCCTTCGCGCCCAGGCTTCCGCCGACGACCAACACGCGCAACGGACCGCTGCGATTGGAAAACCGCGCTTCCGGAGGCGGAAGATTGACGATGTCGGCGCGCACGGGATTGCCCGGCCAGATCACATCGACCCGCCCGTTGAATGCATCCGGAAATGCCGCCAGCACACGATCAGCCACGCTGGCCAGCACCCGGTTCGACAGTCCGGGCACCGCATTCTGTTCATGAATCACCAGCGGTTTGCCCAGCAGTGCGGCCATCATGCCGCCCGGAAACGCCGCGTATCCGCCCATGCCGAGCACAACATCCGGTCGATGGCGGAAAATTGCCGTCGCGCTCTGCCAGAAAGCGATCAGAAGCGCCGCCGGCAACAGCAGCTTGCGTAACCACCCTTTGCCGCGCACGCCGCTGAAACGGATCCAGACCGTGGCGTACCCTCGCGGCGGCACCAGCCGCTCTTCCATCCCGCCGCGTGCACCCAGCCAGACCACGGTCCAGCCACGGTCGCGCAGTACATCCGCCACCGCCAGTGCCGGGAATATATGGCCGCCGGTTCCGCCCGCCATGATGAGCATGGTCCGGCTCATACCGTGTATCCCCGCGCCAGCTTCAGGTTTTGGCTGCGACGTGACTTTTGCTGTGCAAAAGTCAGTCTTCGCCCAAACAGACAACTGTTGATTGATTTCACGTTCGCGGACATCAGCGCATGGGGATTCATACGGTGTATCCCCGCGCCAGCTGTCTGTTTTCCCAATCGACGCGCAACAGCACTGCCAACGCACAGCACGTCACCAAAATCGCGCTGCCGCCAAACGACATCAGCGGCAACGTCAACCCCTTGGTCGGCAGCACGCCCATGTTGACGCCCATGTTGATGATCACCTGCACACCGATCCACAAGCCGATGCCTTGCGCCACCAGCGCCGGAAATGCCCGTTCGAGATCCGCTGCGCGGCGGCCGATGGCAAACGCGCGCCAGACCATCCAGCCGAACAACAGCACCAGCGTCAGCACACCCGCAAATCCCAGCTCTTCACCGATCACGGCCAGCAGGAAATCGGTGTGGGCCTCCGGCAGATAGAACAGTTTTTCCACGCTCGCACCCAGTCCGACGCCAAACCACTCGCCACGACCGAAGGCGATCAGTGCGTGCGACAACTGATAACCCTTGCCATACGGATCGGCCCATGGATCCATGAATCCGATCACGCGCTGCATGCGATAGGGGCTGGTCCAGATCAGCAGCAGAAAACCTGCGACCAGCATAACGATCAGGCCGGCAAACAGCCGCCAGTTCATGCCCCCCAGGAACAGAATACCGATAGCAATCACGGTGATCACTGCAAACGCACCGAAGTCAGGCTCGAGCAGCAACAGGGCGCCCGTCAACAGCATCACGCCGAACATCGGCAGGAACGCATGGCGCAGGCTGTGCATGAACGCCGCCTTGCGGACCGCGTAGTCGGCGGCATACAGCAGCACGCACATCTTCATCAGCTCCGAAGGCTGCAGATTGATCACGTAGAGCGACAGCCAGCGCCGGCTGCCATTGACCTCGCGGCCGATTCCGGGAATCAGCACCAGCACCAGCAACGCAAGGCCGAAGATGAACAGGAACGGAGCCGCAACCTGCCACAAACGCAACGGAACCTGGAATGCAATCACCGCAGCAACCAGACTGATCAGGACATAGATCGCGTGCCTTACCAGGAAATAAACCGTGTTATTGCCGGCACTGCGACTGGCTTCCGCCGTCGCGATCGAGGCCGAATAAACCATTACCAGTCCGAAAGCGAGGAGCAGTACCGTGACCCAGATCAATTCGCGATCGTAGTCGGCGCCCGCCGTGCGCTGACCCGCGGCAGCCTGACCGGCACTGGCGTAATGCAGCCTCATGCCTGCCTCCGCTTCAGTGCGTCTACTTCCGTCGCGAAAACCTCGGCACGATGGATATAGTTGCGATACATGTCGTAGCTCGCGCAGGCCGGCGACAACAACACGACGTCGCCGGCGCGGGCCGCGCCGAATGCCAGCTCAACCGCCTGCGCCATGTCAATCGCGCGCAACACCGGCACATCACTGCCTATGGCAGCCGCGATACGCGGTGCATCACGACCGAGCAGCACGATCGCACGCGCTTTCACGCGCGCGGCTGCCGCCAGCGGAGCGAAATCCTGGCCTTTGCCATCGCCACCGGCAATCAGCACCACCGGTTGCTGCATACCGGTCAGCGCCGCAACCGTTGCCCCGACGTTGGTGCCCTTGGAATCATCGAAAAACTCTATATTGTTGATTTTATTGATATTTTTTACGCGATGCGGCAAACCCTCAAACGCCTGCCAGCCGCGGACGATCGCGGCATCGGCAACACCGATGGCGCGACACAGCGCGCCTGCTGTCAGTGCGTTCGCCGCGTTGTGCAACCCGGCGACGCGCAGCGCGTGCGCCGGCGCCAGCGCCGTTTCGCCGCGCATCAGCGTGACACCCGCCGCCGTTTCTGAGAGACCCCAGTCCTCGGCCGCCCGCGGCGCATCCAGACCGAAAGTCACCACATGCCGTCCGGAGCGCGCCATGCCCATGCTCCACTCGTCCTGACGGTTGAGTACCTGCCGGCCGTCACCGGCAAAAACGCGGCTCTTCGCGGCAGCGTATTCGCGCATGCCGTCGTAACGATCGAGATGGTCTTCGGAAAGATTCAGCACCGTGGCCGCATCGGCGCGCAATGATGCGGTGCTCTCCAGCTGAAAACTCGACAGTTCCAGTACAAACGCACCGGGCTCTGCGGCGCCGTCTTCAATTTCAGTCAATGCATCCAGCACCGGCAGGCCGATGTTGCCGGCGATCACCGGGCGCAGTCCGGCGGCTTCGCAAACCGCTCCGGCCATCGCGGTCACGGTGCTTTTGCCATTGGAACCGGTGATCGCCAGGACCGGCGGCACTGTGTCGCGCGCCGCCAGCGCTCTGGCAAACAGCTCGACGTCGCCCACCACGGAAACACCCTGCTGCGCCGCCTTCGCGATCGCACCTGCGCGCCTGTCTACTCCGGGGCTCACCGCAACGATATCGACACCGGACAGCTGACCTTCGGGTCCGGTGCCCAGCGCCAGCGACACCTGCGGCAGTTCCCGTCGCAGCGTGGCGGCATGGGGCGGGGTCTCACGCGTGTCGGTCGCACTCACGATCGCACCGTGCCGCCGCAACCAGCGCACCATCGACAGGCCGGTATCGCCCAGCCCGATAACCAGCACCCGCGCACCGTCGAGATCGAGCATCAGCAGCCACCCCGCATTTGCGGCGCAAACAAACACCACTTGAAATTCCGCGCGTTCCAGCAGACTTTCCGCATCAGTGATTTTGTGTGTATCGAATTGCATCTCATCGCAGCTTCAGTGTCGACAGGCCTATCAGCACCAGCATCATGGTGATGATCCAGAATCGCACCACGACCTGGTTTTCCTTCCAGCCCTTCAGTTCATAGTGGTGGTGCAGCGGCGCCATGCGGAATATCCGTTTGCCTGTCAGCTTGAATGACGCCACCTGCAGCATCACCGACAGTGTCTCGACAACGAACACGCCGCCCATGATGAACAACACGATTTCCTGGCGGACGATGACGGCGATCGTGCCCAGCGCCGCGCCGAGCGCCAGCGCGCCTACATCGCCCATGAACACCTCCGCCGGATAGGCGTTGAACCACAGGAAAGCGAGGCCGGCCCCGGCGATCGCGCCGCAGATCACCGTCAGTTCGCCGGCGCCGGGGATGTACGGGAAAGCCAGGTACTTGGCGAATACGGCGTTACCTGCAACGTATGCAAATACGCCGAGTGCGCTGCCGACCATGACCGTGGGCATGATCGCCAGTCCGTCCAGCCCGTCGGTCAGATTGACCGCATTGCTGGTGCCGACGATGACGAAATAAGTCATGACGATGAACCCGATCGCACCCAAGGGGTAGGCCACCTGTTTGAAAAACGGCAGGATGAGCTCGGTTTGCGCCGGCAGGTTGGTTGAAAACGCGATGAATATGGCCGCGCCCAGCCCGATCACGGACTGCCAGAAGAACTTGACACGCGCCGGCAGTCCTTTCGGATTGCGATGTACGACCTTGCGGTAATCATCGACCCAGCCCACAGCACCAAAGCCCGCTGTCACGCACAACACCACCCAGACAAAACGGTTCTGCAGGTCCGCCCACAGCAGTGTGGTAATGACTATGGACACGAGGATCAGCGCGCCACCCATCGTCGGGGTGCCTGCTTTCGCCAGATGCGTCTGGGGGCCGTCGTCGCGCACCGACTGGCCGATCTTGTAGACTGTCAGCCGGCGGATCAGTCCGGGGCCGACGACAAACGAAATGATCAGCGCCGTCAGGCAGGCCAGCACCGCGCGCAGCGTCAGATAGCTGAACACGTTGAATGCCCGGGCATACTGTTCGAGCCAC
>JAOUIN010000117.1 GCA_029883965.1 Betaproteobacteria bacterium | reverse complement strand
TTTTCACGGGTCTGGCAACCGCTGGCACCGTTATATGACGCCTATTCGTTTCAGGTGCTGCCGCGGCTGGGCAAGCTGGTGACCAATGACGCCGACAGCTATCGCTACCTCGCCGAGTCGATCCGCATGCATCCGGACCAGGAAACCCTGAAACAGATGATGCAGGATGCGGGGCTGGAGCGCGTCGAGTATTTCAACCTGGCTGCCGGCGTGGTTGCGCTGCACCGCGGGTTCCGTCTCTGACCCGGCTTCAGTGCTGATTCACAAGGGTTTTGCGGCAGGCGCCGCATACCGCCTTCAATGATACCGGTTATTATTTTTCTTGATGCTCGCGCGTCCGGCGCGTCGCTATAATGCGCGGGTCCAACCAGAACCGGAGTTCGTCATGAAAAGATTTCTGACCGTGCTGATTGCGGTGTTCGGATTATCGCTGATCGCGGTTGACGCCGATGCGCGTCGCATGGGTGGCGGCAAGAGCATCGGCTCACAACGCAGCATACAGCAGGCGCCCGCCAAGGCACCGGCACAGCAACAGTCCCAGCAAGCCGCCGGCACACCGGCGCAACAACCCGCAGCAGCCGGCAACAAGTGGCTGGGCCCGTTCGCCGGACTCGCGATGGGCGCCGGCCTGATGGCGCTGTTCATGAACAACGGTCTTGCAGGTGGCCTGGCAGGCCTGCTGCTGATCGCGGCCATTGCCGGCATTGCGTTCATGGCGTTTCGCGCATTGCGCGGCCGCACCGCAGCGGCACCCATGCAGTACGCCGGCAACACGTCCGCCGAACCCGCCGCCTTTGGCGGATCCGGTGCTGCCCCGCATTCAGTAGCTGCAACCATGGCTGCCGGCGCACCGGCTGCAAATCGCTGGCCCGCGGATTTCAACGCCGACGAATTCGTCCGGCACGCGCGCCGGAATTTCGTGCGCCTGCAGGAAGCGCATGACGCGCGCGACAGTACCGCACTGGCCGATTTCCTGACACCGGACGTGCTCGCAGCCGTGCAGGAGCAATGGCAGGTGGAAGGCAATGTGCAGGGCAAGACCGATGTGGTCACGCTGGAGTCGGAAGTTCTGGACGTCGTCACCGAGGGCCTGCTCTACATCGTCAGCGTGCGTTTCTCCGGGCTGATCCGCGAAGGTACGGACACCGAACCGCAGGCCTTTGCCGAGATCTGGCATCTCGAAAAACCGCTGCGCGGTTCGACCGGATGGCTGGTTTCAGGCATCCAGCAGGGTTGATCTGGCGGACGGCCTCCGGGCCGTCCCGACACCATGTTTGACGCACTCGCCGGCGCACCGCTCAACCATCTGCTCCGCGCCAATGACTGGGCCCGTGAAGCGCTGAAACCGCACGCGGGCAAGGTTGTCCGCTTCCTCTGCCCGCCCTTTGATACCCGTCTAGCGGTGCTCAACAGCGGCGAGGTCGCGCCTGCTCCGGCCGGCGCCACACCCGACCTGATCCTGACGCTGTCGCCGGGGCTGATGATGCGCATTGCCGCACGGGACGAGACCGCGTGGCGCGACATAGGCATCGACGGCGATACCGCCTTCGCCACAACCATCAACCACCTGTGGCGCCATTTGCGCTGGGATGCAGAAGCGGATCTGTCCAGGGTCTTCGGCGACATCGCGGCGCACCGTATGGCCGAGTCCGGACGAGCGCTGCAGCGCTGGGCGCAAATGAGCGGCGAGAATCTGGCCCGGTCGGCCGCAGAGTACTGGACCGAGGAACAACCGCTGATTGCCGCCAGAACGGATATCGCGCGTTTTAATGCGGACGTTGATCAACTCCGCGACGATGTCGCACGGCTCGAGAAACGCATCGCCCGACTGATTCCGCACTGAGCGCAGTCCCCCGCGCAATTTCCTGCCGAGTATGCGGCCGGTTAGAATGCGCGGGTGCATCTATTCCGGTTATTCAGAATCCTCCGTGTAGCCTTGCGTTTCGGGCTCGACGAGTTCCTGCTCGGGCATGAACGTGTCCGCACGCTGCGCGTAATGGTCAGCACGCTGCTGTTCTGGCGCGACCTGTCGGCACCGCGCGCGGTACGACTGCGCCATGCGCTCGAAACACTGGGGCCGATTTTCGTCAAGTTCGGCCAGGTGCTGTCGACGCGACGTGATCTGATTCCGGCCGACATCGCCGAGGAGCTTGCCAAGCTGCAGGACCGTGTGCCGCCGTTTCCGGCCGCAGATGCGCTGCGCATCCTGAATAAAACGTACGGCAAGCCCGTCGAGCAGATATTCTCAAGTTTCACCAGTGAACCGGTCGCCAGCGCTTCAGTGGCCCAGGTGCATCTGGCACAGCTGCCCGACGGCACAGACGTCGCGGTCAAAATATTGCGCCCGGGCATTGTCACAGTCATCGCCGAGGACGTGGCGCTTCTGGACACGGGCGCAATCCTGCTTGAAGTGCTGTGGGCGGACGGCAAGCGCCTCAAACCGCGCGAGGTCGTCGCCGAATTCGCGCGCCACCTCGAAGACGAACTCGACCTGATGCGCGAAGCCGCCAACGCCAACCAGCTTCGGCGCAACTTTGTCGATTCGCCGCTGCTGTTAGTGCCCGAGGTGCACTGGGACTACTGCTCCACCGGGATCATGGTCATGGAACGCATGCACGGCCTGCCGGTATCAGCAGTCGCGCAGCTGCGGGAACAGGGCGTGGATATTCCGGAACTCGCCCGCAGCGGCGTCGAGATATTCTTCACGCAGGTTTTCCGTGACGGTTTTTTTCACGCCGACATGCATCCGGGCAACATACTCGTCGCCCCGGACGGCCGCTACGTCGCACTCGACTTCGGCATCATGGGTACGCTGACCGATGTCGACAAGCATTATCTGGCGCGCAATTTCATCGCCTTCTTCCGCCGCGACTACCGCCGCGTCGCCGAAGTCCATGTCGAGTCCGGCTGGGCGCCGCCGGGCACCCGTGTGGACGAATTCGAAACGGCGATCCGGGCCGTGTGCGAACCGATATTCGACAAGCCGCTGAAGGAAATCTCCTTTGGCAAGGTGCTGCTGCGATTGTTCCAGACCTCGCGCCGCTTCAACATCGAAATCCAGCCGCAACTGGTACTGCTGCAGAAAACGCTGCTCAACATCGAGGGCCTTGGCCGCGACCTCGACCCCGATCTCGATCTTTGGAGCACCGCCAAGCCGTACCTTGAGCGCTGGATGTCGGAGCAGGTGGGCTGGCGCGGGCTCGTCCGCCGCATCGGTGACGAACTGCCGTTCTGGAGTGAGCTGCTGCCGCAAGTGCCGCGGCTGGTGCAACAGTACCTGGAACGGGATCGCGAAGCGGAATTGCGCGCTGAAATACAGGCGCTGACGCGGGTGCAGCGCCGCATCGCGTGGCTGCTGGGCGCCATCGCCGCTCTGCTCGCCGCCATGGTCATCCGGCTCCTGCTTTCGTAGGCAACCGGCCGGCGGCTATAATCCGCCACCAAAAGGGAGCGCCGCGATGCTGTTGACTTTCGTGATCCTCTATCTGCTGGCGTCGATCGCCATCGGCATCATCGCCGCCATGCGCGTGAAAACCGCACGCGATTTCATTGAAGCGGGACGTTCGCTGCCGTTCTACGTCGTCACCGCGACAGTATTCGCGACCTGGTTCGGTTCCGAAACCGTGCTGGGCATCTCCTCGACATTCATCAAGGACGGACTGGGCGGCATCGTCTCCGACCCGTTCGGCTCCAGCCTGTGCCTGATTTTTGTGGGCCTGTTCTTCGCGGCAAAACTCTATCGCATGAACCTGCTGACCATCGGTGATTACTACCGTGTGCGCTACAACGCTGTGGCCGAGGTGCTGGTCAGCGTCGCCATCGTCATCTCCTACCTCGGCTGGCTGTCGGCGCAGATCGTCGTCATCGGCCTGGTGTTCAACGTTGTCACCGGCGGTTCGGTTTCCATGGAAATGGGCATCGTCATCGGCGCCGTGGTCGTCCTGATCTACACGCTGTGGGGCGGCATGTATTCGGTCGCGTGGACCAATTTCGTACAGATGGTGGTCATCGTCGCGGGGCTGTTCTACATCGCGTGGATCGTTGCCGACAGGGCCGGCGGCATCACTGCCGTGGTAGCACACGCCGATGCCGCGGGTAAACTCGAGTTCTGGCCGAAACCGGAGACGCGTGACGTGCTGGCCTTCATCGCGGCGGCGATCACGGTGATGTTCGGTTCGATCCCGCAACAGGATGTGTTCCAGCGCATTAATTCCTCGCGCACCGAGAAAATCGCCGTTTATGGTTCGGTGCTCGGCGGCACGCTGTATTTTTTCTTCGCTTTTGTGCCGATCTTTCTGGCTTATTCCGCTTTTCTGATCGACCCGGCCATGGTCAATGACCTGATGAACAAGGATCACCAGATGATCCTGCCGACACTGATTCTGCAGGAGACGCCGCTGGCGGCGCAGGTGATATTCTTCGGCGCATTGCTGTCCGCCGTCATGAGTACCGCGAGCGGCACCCTGCTTGCGCCATCGGTCACATTCACCGAGAACATCCTCAAGCACATCCTGCACAAGGACTTTACCGATCGCGAGATGCTGTGGACCATGCGCGTGGTAGTGGCCTGTTTTGCAGTGATCGTCACCGTGTTCTCGCTGAACACCGAAGCGACGATCTATCAAATGGTGGTCGGCGCCTACAAGGTCACGCTGGTGGCCGCCTTTGTGCCGCTGGTGTGCGGCCTGTACTGGCGCCGCGCCACCACGCAGGGCGCGCTTGCAGCAATCCTGACCGGTTTCCTCGTCTGGCTGCCGCTGGAAATCGCGCTGCCCGATGCACTGGTGCCGCCGCAGCTGGCAGGCGTACTCGCCAGCGCGGCCGCAATGGTTGCGGGCTCACTGTTACCGCAATGGTCGGGATTCGCGCCGCGCCGCCGCGCGTCGTGACGCCGTCGCGGGCCCCGGCGCGATGATGCTGCGTGCGGCCCACATCAAGCCAACCATCTTCGCGCTGCTTGCGGTCAACGCGATCGTTTTTGCAACGAGCGGTCGCGCATCCGAGGGACTCGATGCGCTGGCGTGGTTCGCGCTGCTCGCGCTGTTCGAGATCGAGACCCGCCGGCCGCACTGGACGCGCATTCGGCGCTACGCCGTGGCACTGGGGCTGCTGCGGCTGGCGGCAACCGCAGGCGTCACTGTGGCCGCAGTGGCTTACCTGCGCGAACGGGAGTGGATAGATGCGGCCAACGCGTGGCTGTGGATAGGCGTCGTCATCGTGCTCGAGTTCGATGTGCGCGCGCCCGCGCTTGCTGCGCGGTGGCAACGGTGGCTCACTGGTACGTCCATTGTCCTTTACGTCGCCCTCGCAGCCGTAGCACTGACCTGGTTCGCGCTGGGCGAGTGGCTCGACGGCTACGATGCCGCGTTGTGGATCGCAGCGTTCGCGCTGATTGAAATGGACCTGCTCAAACTGAGCAGTGCCGCCGGAACCGAGAGCGCGCAGTTACGCAGCTAGTCGTGTTCTTCTATTTGTAAGCACTGCGAAACGCATCGACAAACCGCGCCAGATCATCGCGCGCCAGCCGGTTGATGCCCGCGGCCGCCTGGCGCCCGCCGCCGGTGGGAAACTGCAGACACAGTGTTTCAGCCCCTGTCGGGTTATTGCGCGGCGCGCGCACACTCACCGCGTAGCCGTCAGCACGGGTCACCAGCACCGCGTGCGCCCGCTGCGGTTCGGACTGCGCGAGGCGATTGCCGAACACCCCGTTGACACGCCGGCTCCAGGACGCGTCGGGCAGGATGTAGAGCGCGGCCGCATCCGAGGCAAACTCCGGCTGCAATTCCTCGGCGCACGTCAGATCCTCGGCTGCCGCCTGTTTCAGCACTTCAAACACCGGCTCGTCAAACATGAAATGCCGCGGGTCGCGGTAGGGTGCGATGGTGCGGTACAGATCTTCCGGAGGATAGTGCAGATCCTCGACGGTCTCGCCATAGGCGTTGTAATTGATCGCTTCACCCAGCTCGTGCAGACGTGCGAGCTCCGTGTGGTCAAGCTGCAGCGGCTGCGCCGCACGGATTGCGGACTCCACCAGGTTGTCGCCAAAAGCGGCAACCACCGCCCACAGCCGGTGCTTGCCCGACAGGTGGCGATCCACCAGCAGACTGGTGCACATGTCGGGTGCGGTATCGATGTGGGCGTCAAACGCGGGATGCTGCGGGATTTCGCCGGCGGCGTGATGGTCAAAATACTGTATCCGGGCACCCTGCTCCAGTGCACGCCGCACCGCGGCTGCGTTGCTGCGCAGTGACACGTCCAGCACGGTCAGGCTATCCCCTGCATGCGCCGCGATGCGCGCCACGAGACCGGTGTCGCGTTTGACGCCGGTCACCAGCTCGGCGTCGCGCGGCGTCTCCAGCCGCAACTGATGCAGCGCGCAAATGCCATCGGCGTCGCCGTTGAAGATATCGTAGAATTTCATGGATGCTGCTGGATTCTCAATCGGGATATCAATTCTCATCCGCGCCGCGCGGTTACCGGTTGGCCGGGATGGCGGCGTCAGCTTACAGTCTGGTCATCATCTATGCCAGTTTGCAGCCGTTCACCGACTGGCGCGCGCTGTCTGCGCCCTTTGGCAGCTTCTTGTTCGACGCGTGGCCGCGCTGGATCACCGTCGAAGACATCGCTTTCAATTTTATCGCATATGTGCCGCTGGGTTTCCTGCTCACGCTGTCACTGTGCGCCCGCTGGCGCACCCGCACGGCGGTCGTGTTCTCGGTCATTGCCTGCACCGCGCTGAGTTTCGTACTTGAAGCCGCCCAGCAGTATCTGCCCGCGCGCTTTGCGTCCTACATCGATCTCCTGGTCAACAGCGGCGGTGCCATCCTGGGCACGCTGATCGCGCCTCTGTTTTTCCCGCAACACCGGCTCGGCCATGAAGTGGTGCAACTGCGCAGCCGCGGATTCGTCGAAGGACCTCGCGGCGATGCAGCGCTGGTACTCGCCGGACTGTGGCTGATTACGCAATTGTATTTATCGCCCGTCACGCTCGGAAACGGAGATCTGCGCGAAGGGCTGGGCCTCACCGCACTTTTCGATTACGCACCGGGCGGTTATCTGCTGATGGAAGCCGCTGTCGTGATGCTCAATGTCGTCGCGCTGGGTCTGTTGCTGGCCAGTGCTGCG
>JAOUIN010000116.1 GCA_029883965.1 Betaproteobacteria bacterium | reverse complement strand
CTTGGTCATGATTGCAAACAAGGCCGCTACCGGCGCGCAAGCGCTGGAGTACGCCTGGGGCAGCCAGAAATACAGCGGAAACAGTGCTGCCTTGACCGCGAATACCCCGAGCAGCATCATGCCGGCGGCCCTGATCAGCGCAATGTCGGCTTCGGGCGCCAGCGCTACGCGTTCCGCCAGGTGCGCCATGTTGAGTGTGCCGGTGACCCCATAGAGCAGGCTGACGGCAATCAGGAATACCCCGGAGCCGGTCAGGTTGATGGCGACGTAGTGCACAGCCGCGCGCAACCGGGGCTGTCCCAGGCCGTGCAGCAAGAGGCAGTACGATGCGATCAGGAGTACTTCGAAAAATACAAAAAGATTGAACAGATCTCCGGTGAGGAACGCACCATTGATGCCCATCAACTGGAACTGGAACAGGGCGTGAAAATGCCTGCCGCGCAGATCCCAGCCGGCGATGGCGTAGGCCAATGCGGCCAGTGCGACGACAGCGGTCAGCAAAATCAGCATCGCCGACAGGCGATCGAGCACCAGCACAATGCCGAACGGCGCTTGCCATTCACCGACCGCATAGACCTGATAATCACCGGCCATGGCCTGCATCACGAGCAGTACGGCGACTGCCGCGGTAACTGCGGTTGAGGCAGCGGAAATCCAGCGCGCCGCCTGAGGCCTGTTACCGGCGCACGCGAGCAGCAGGGCACCCGTAATTGCCGGAATTACCAGCGGCATGGCTAACAGATGGTTCATGGACTGCGCTTCTCAGGATGCACGGGTTCGGAGCCGTCAACATGATCGGAGCCTGAATCGCGATAAGCGCGTACCGCCAGGGCGAGAAAGAAAGCGGTCATGCCGAAGCCGATGACGATGGCTGTTAGTACCAATGCCTGCGGCAGCGGATCGGTATAGGTGGAAACGCCTGTCGTCACGATCGGTGGCGCGCCTGTGGTGACGCGCCCCATGGTGAAGATGAACACGTTGACTGCATATGACAGCAGCGACAGCCCGAGCACCACGGAAAACGTGCGTCCACGCAGCAGGAGATAGACGCCGCAGGCCGTAGTGACTCCGAGTGCGCTGGCGAGCAGAAATTCCATCAGGATGCCTCCACGCGCATCGAATTGACCGGACCCGTTACTTTGCCCAGACGTACCAGCATCAGCAGGGTCGCGCCGACTACAGTGAGGTAGACGCCAAGATCGAAGGCGAGCGCGCTGGCGAGAGGGACTGCGCCGAGCAGCGGCAGCTGGAAATAGGCGTAAGTGCTCGTCAGAAACGGTGCGTCAAAAAGCCAGCTTGCGACGCCGGTGAGTCCCGCGATTAATACGCCAACGCCTACCACCGGAGTAGCATCGTCACCGAGGCGGCGGCTGGTGGCGGCCATGCCATCAGCGATGTATTGAATGATCAGGGCCGTCGCCGTGACCAGGCCCGCGATAAATCCGCCGCCGGGCAGATTGTGGCCGCGGAGGAAGATGAATGCCGATACCAGCAGGGCGAATGGCAGAAGCACACGTGCTGCGGCAGAAAGCAGCGGTTGATCATTGCGCGTTGCAGGCGCACCGGCATGCGGTCGCAGCCCGTCCATCATGAGCAATACGCCAACGCCGGCGATACCGAGCACGATGATTTCGCCGAAGGTATCGAAGCTGCGGAAGTCTACAAGGATGACATTGACGATATTGCTGCCGCCACCTTTGGGTACGCTCTCGTTGATGAAATACCAGGAGATTGATTCATGAGCGCGTGTCAGCACCGCCCAGGTGATTGCGGTGACTCCGGCGCCTGCGCCTATCGCCAGCAGCGCGTCCCTGGTGTGGTCGGTGGGATGGGACACCAAAGGACCGCTCTGCGGCATCAGCGACAGCGCCACCAGCAGCAGCGCCGTGGTGACGACCTCTACCGAAAGCTGGGTCAGGGCAAGATCTGGCGCTGAAAAATAGGCGAAGGTCAGGCTCGCCGATAATCCGACCACGCCGACCAGGATGATTGCAGTAAAGCGCTGGTGGTGCAGGGCGACGCTGGCTATCGCGGCTACCAGTGTGATGCCCCAAACCGTGATTGCCAGCGGCGGCGCCGGCGTCAGTGCCGCGGCGCCTGCGATATACCCGTGCTGGAGGAACGGCCACAGGCCCAATATCGCAATGGCGATGACGAGCAGCCGCAGGTAGCGCTGCAGCGAGCCGTTCTGCAGCCGGCCTGTGATGACGGCTGAAAGTGCCACGACAGCTTCGAATCCGCGATGGAAAAGCTGCGGCGCGGTCCATTGCTCGCGCGGGTGCATGTGCAGGTTGTGCCGGCGCAACAGCCAGTACAGCAATATCCCGGCTGCCAGCGCGATCGCGCTCATCATCAGCGGTATCGTCAGTCCGTGCCAGATCGCAATGTCGTACGGGGGGAGTTCGGCGCCAAATACATCGCGCGCGGCCACCGCCAGCAATGGCGCTACCGTAAGACCGGGCAGCATGCCTACTGCGATGCAGATGACGACCAGCACCTCGACGGGAACCTTCATGTAGCGCGGCGGCTCATGCGGCTTGCGTTCCAGGTCCTTCGGTTCGCCATCAAAGAACACATCGTGTATGAAGCGCAGGGAATAGGCAACGCTGAATATGGCCCCCAGCGTTACTGCGATCGGCGCAATTTTTCCCAGCAGACCGAGATCATGCAGCTCAAGCGCCTCGGCGAAAAACATTTCCTTCGACAGGAATCCGTTGAACAGTGGCACCCCCGCCATGGCCGCTGCCGCGACCATGGCCAGGGTGGCGGTATAGGGCATGTACTTCCACAAGCCGCTGAGCCGGCGCATGTCGCGCGTACCGCACTCGTGATCGATGATCCCGGCCGCCATGAACAGGGAGGCTTTGAATGTCGCATGGTTGATGATGTGGAATACGGCCGCGATAGCTGACAGTGGTGAGTCCAGACCGAGGAGGAAGGTGATCAGTCCAAGGTGACTGATCGTCGAATAGGCAAGCAAGCCTTTGAGATCATGCTGGAACACCGCGACGTAAGCGGCATAGACCATGGTTACGAGGCCGACAGTGGTTACGATCCACTCGAACTCCAGGCTGTTGCCGAGGACCGGATACATTCTTGCCAGAAGAAACACGCCGGCCTTGACCATGGTTGCCGAATGCAGGTAAGCGGAAACCGGTGTTGGTGCGGCCATCGCCTGCGGCAGCCAGAAGTGGAAAGGAAACTGCGCGGACTTGGTGAATGCGCCGAGCAGGACCAGCACGAGCGCCAGTACATACAGCGGGTGATCATGGATGAGATCGCGTGCCTCGAGGACCTTGGTAAGTTCGAAGCTCCCGGCAATGTTGCCGATCAGCAGGAAGCCGGCAAACATCGCGAGGCCACCGGCTCCGGTGATGGTCAAAGCCATCCGTGCACCGCGGCGCGCGTCGCTGCGGTGGTTCCAGTAGCCGATCAGCAGAAACGAGGAAATGCTCGTCAGTTCCCAGAAAAAGAACAGCATCAGCAGGTTTTCGCTCAGCACGATACCCAGCATTGCCGCCATGAAAAGCATCAGCAGCGCGTAGAATTTTCCGGCCGAATCCGTGGCCGACAGGTAATAGCGCGCGTAGAGAATGATCAGCAAGCCGATGCCGAGAATCAGCAGGGCAAAGATAAGTCCGAGGCCGTCGAGGCGGAACGAAAGATTGAGTCCTATCGCGGGCAGCCACTCCCAGCTCATGATCAGAGGACGACCGTCCATCACCCCTGGAAGCTCGCGCAGGAGCAACATGAGACTGCCAGCGGTTACGGCAGCCACTGTCCACGCAACGGCGTTGCGGCCGAAACGCGCGGCCGGCAGCGCCAGCATGGTCCCTGCAATGAGCGGCAGCAGAATGATGATCGGCAGTGTCATGAAACGGCAAGCGGCGGACAATTAATGGATAAACCATGGCGGACCGGACAAGAGCCGTATTGGATGCGTACGTGGCGCATCAACCTTGGCCGCCGCCCGATGATAACGAATTCTTTCCGCCGAGTCAGCCGGGCTGAAGTATGAACGCTATTGGGTTGTAATGCGGACCTTCAACGCATAGAATTTCGTTTGGAGAACCATATAAAAACCAAATAAAACCGTAACGAGGCACTTATCCATGTGCCGCGATCTATTAAGGCCGATGTCATTCCCTTGCTTAATATGAGCCGTCTGATCAGCCTGTTTGCGGTCCTGTTCCTGTTCTGGGTCGTGCTATCCGGATTCTTCACGCCGTTCCTGCTGGGCGCGGGGGTCCTGTGTGCGCTGGCGGTGGCCTGGCTCGCGAATCGCATGGATGTCGTTGATCACGAGGGGCATCCGATCCACCTCGGCCCCCGACTGTTTACGTACTGGCCCTGGTTGTTCGTGGAGATCGTCAAGTCGGCCTGGATGGTTTCAAAAATAATTCTGGATCCGAAGTTGCCCATATCGCCGACGATGGTGAAGTTCACGCCGGGTCAGCGCACCGTGGTCGGACTGGTGACGCATGCCAATTCGATTACGCTGACGCCAGCCACGATTTCCATTGAGGTCGCCCCCGGCGAGTTTGTGGTGCATGGCTTGACCCGGGAGAACGCGCTTGCCTGTATCGACAGCGAAATGGACCGGCAGGTGCAACGGTTCGAGGGGCAGCGCGCAGTGAAAGACGCCGCCTGATGTTTACGGCGGCTGCAGCGGGGTTGCTGATCGCAATTTGTCTGGCACTGGTGCGGGCCATACTCGGGCCTACGGTATTCGACCGTGTGCTGGCCGCAAATACCATAGGGACGCTTGCCGTGATGTTGCTTGCGGTGATCGGGTTTCTGACGGGCCGCCCGGAATTTCTTGATCTGGCCATCATTTATGGCTTGCTTAATATCATCGGCACGGTTGCCGTGCTGAAGTTTTTCCGTTTTGGAGACCTCGGTGAGCCCGGGAATGGAGACTTGCCGCGATGAGTGAAGTGATCTACGTGCTGAGTTGGCTGTCTGTGACGGTGGGCGCGGCATTTTGCATCATCGGCACCGCCGGGATGATCCGGATGCCCGATTTTTTTACGCGCGCGCATGCCGCCAGCGTGCCGGATACTGCAGGCGCGGGTTTCCTGTTGCTGGGCATGATGTTGCAGGCGGGGCTTACCCTCGTTACGGTCAAGTTGATCATCATCGGCATCCTGATTTTATTCGCCAGCCCCACCGCGACCCATGCGCTGTGCAAGGCGGCGCTGACCCGTGGCTTGAAGCCGCCCATGGCGGACGGGGAGGTAATATCGAAGCGCTGATTATCAATGTGTTGCTGACGCTGATGGCACTGCTGGTGCTGGCCATGGTCGTCCAGCACAACCTGTTCTCGGTCGTTGTGCTGTTCGGAATCTACAGCTTCCTGATGGCCACCGTGCTGGTGGCGCTTGATGCAGTTGATGTCGCGATGACCGAAGCGGCAGTCGGCGCGGGGATTTCCACGGTATTGTTCCTGGCTGCGCTGTACCTGACGCGGGGTGACGAGACGCGCCCGTTGCACCGGACCTGGTCGGCTCTGCTGGTGTCGGTCGGTGTGGGTGGAGCGCTGGTTTATGGCACGCTGGGACTGCCGGCGTTTTCTGATCCCGCAGCTCCTATTCATACGCACGTTGTGCCCCGATATATTCATGAAGGGCCCAAGGAAACCGGCGTCCCCAATGTCGTTACCGCGGTGCTCGCGAGTTACCGCGGATTCGATACGCTGGGTGAGACGACGGTGGTATTTACCGCGGGAATCGGCGTGATCGCTCTGCTGCGCCGGCGGCGCAGGAAAGAAGGAGACCGCTGATGCGTGATTTCTTCGTATTGCGCGTCATCGCCAAACTGCTGATCCCGTTCATGCTGCTGTTTGCGCTCTATGTGGAGTTTCACGGGGATTTCGGACCGGGCGGTGGATTTCAGGCCGGCGTCATGGTGGCTGCCGCCATTATTTTCTATGCCCTTATTTTCGGCCTCCCGGCGGCGCGCATGCTGGTGCCGGATGCGCTGGTCGAGTCTTTGATCGCATTGGGTGTCCTGCTCTATGCCGGCGTCGGGGTTGCAGGCATGCTGCTCGGCGGCAATTTTCTCGATTACTTTGTGCTGATGTCTGACCCGGTAGCGGGGCAGCATCGCGGTATTTTTCTGGTCGAGCTCGGCGTGCTGATTACCGTCAGCAGCGTGATGCTGAAGATTTTTTATGTGTTTGCCGGCCGCGGCCGCGACGCAATCGAATGACGGTGAGAGCATGACCCTGGCCAGCCACTACAGCTACTGGATGACCATCCTGCTGATGATCACGGGGCTGTACATCGTGGTTGCGCGCGGCAACCTGATCAAGAAGCTGATCGGACTGGGTATTTTTCAGACTTCCGTTTATCTGATCTACATCGCGCCGGGCAAGCTCATCGGCGGTACGGCGCCGATTGTGGCCGAAGGATTCAAGATCTATTCAAATCCGCTGCCGCATGTGCTGATCCTGACCGCGATCGTGGTTGGTGTGGCAACGCTGGCGCTCGGGCTCGCTCTGGTGGTGCGGATATACGAGGAATACGGCAGCATCGAAGAAGATACGATTCTGGAGGTTGAGCGGCGCGACGAAGCGGATCAGGAAAAGGCCGGGGATCGGTCATGATTCTTGATCATCTGCCTGCACTGCAGGTTGTAGTGCCGTTGCTGGCGGCTCCGCTGATCGTGTTGTTGCGCAGCGGTCGTGCTGGGTGGTTTATCACGACTGCTGTCAGTTGGATATCGTTCGTCATCTCTATTTTATTGTTCATTCAGGTGCAACAGACCGGCGTGATTTCCTATGCGCTCGGCAGCTGGCCGCCGCCCTGGGGTATTGAATATCGGGTCGATGTGCTGAGTGCCTATGTGCTGGTGCTGGTTTCCGGGATTGCATCTGTCGTACTGCCTTATGCGCGCGCGAGCATTCTTGCGGAGGTCCCTTCAGATCGCCACTATCTGTTGTACTCAATGTTCGCACTGTTCCTGTGCGGATTGCTCGGCATTGCCATCACTGGTGACGCATTCAATGTTTTCGTTTTCCTGGAGGTTTCGTCGCTGTCCGGCTATGTACTGATTGCGCTGGGACGCGACAAGCGTGCGCTGCGCGCTTCTTTCCAGTATCTGATCATGGGAACCATAGGCGCGACCTTGTACGTGATCGGG
>JAOUIN010000115.1 GCA_029883965.1 Betaproteobacteria bacterium | reverse complement strand
CGCATTGCGTCTGATGCTTGCGTTGGAAGATTTCGAGGCCCCCGAAAATCGGTCGCGGGATATAACGTTTTGCGGGGGCCTCGAAATCTTCCAACGCAAGCATCAGACGCAATGCGGATGGCGCGGCGGCGCTGGTAATCTGCGGCGTTGCGCGGTCGGCAGAGGAAAGGGGTTTGGGCACGTCCTGATCGGCAGTCGTCATTGTGGATGGTGTTTCCGGGCAGATGGAATGCCACAATGATAACGTGTAATCTGCGCGGTCAAGACCTCACCGGCAGCGGTCCTGGCTGCCGGCAGATCGGGCTGCGATCAGCGTTTTTCTGCGGTGACGCGTCCCTGTGCGTTGACGTACACGCGGTAGCGGTTCTTGTCACTGCAAGTCGCAAGATAATCGCGGTTGCCTTGGGTGACGACGTTGACGACCTGACCGCAGGGCAGTCCCAGCAGCGAGATTGTTGCAGTCAGATCCTTCGCGAGCGCAGCGTTGTCTGCAGCCGAAGCCTGGGCCGCGAATATCGTCATGCCTGCAGCCAGCGCCCAAACGGGTATTCTGGATTTCATGATGCGGATGTCCTTTCGTTACCGGTTAGAGTTTCGCAAATCTCACCGGATCCGTCAGTACGATCCAGATCGATTCGCGGGAATTCATGATGGCGCTGGCCAGCGGCGGATCGCCCTTTTTGAGCAGATCATGTACCTTGAGCAGCAGTTGATCATAGGTCTGCCGTAACTGCGCCAGTGTGGATTTGCCGCGGCCTTCGTGGTGCGCCCTGATCAGGCCCAGCAAGTCGTCAATCTGGTTCTTCAGCGCAAGTTTGGTGAACACGCCGACGGCATCGGTATCCTTGAGGCGCTGCTCCAGTGTCGCCAGGGCCAGCGCCGGAAGCGCCGGCGGTTCGCTGCGCACCGGCGCGGTCACCACGGGCTTCGGTGCCGGCGGCGGGATGGCGACTTTGGCGGGTGGTTTGGCTGCCGGCGGTGCGATTATGGCGGGAATTTCTTTCAGCACAGGCGTTTTTCCCGGCAGTTCTGGCACGGGCGACGGCACGACGACCGGAGCGACATGTACGCTGCCGGATGGTTGCGGGTCGCTTTGTTGTGATTCCGGTGTCAGATCGATTGTTGTAACCGCCGCCGGTTCCACTGGTGCCGATTCTGGCGCCGGTTTCGCCGGAGTTGAAGCGATCTGCTCGACATCAACCGGCTGTTGCCTGGTGACGACAGCATCGCCGGATTGCGGGCCCGGTACGGATTTTGTGTCTCCGGCCGTGCAGCCAAAGGCTTGCAGGATAAAAATCAGTCCGACAGCATAAGCGGTTGCTGGCATGAATTTTCTACAGACTCTCTGCGCTGGCGCGGCGTGCGTGATATGAATGATGACAAATTCGAACGCGATGCCGCGGGATGGTTCCCGTCATCATCAATTCCGGGAGTTCCAGTATCATGGCGGCTCGGTGCCAGTGGCAGATCTTTTCTCGGGATTAACTTGGAAACACGCGAATTTCATCTGAAAGACCAGCATGTACGCCTGTGCGATCTGCTTAAACTCGCCGGCATTGCCGACAGCGGTGGCCAGGGCAAGCACATGGTGGCTGCGGGTGAGGTGACGGTTGATGGCCGGGCGGAAGCCCGCAAGACGGCGAAGATCCGCGCCGGCCAGACCGTCGAATGTCTGGGCATCAAAGTGGTTGTGCTGCCCCGGGCCTAGCGGGAGGCTTCATGGAATCGCGCCTGTCCGAACTGGAGATCAAGCTGAGTTTCAATGAAGATCTGCTCGAAGAGCTGAATCGCACGGTTGCGCGCCAGCAGCAGCAGATTTCCACACTCGAACAGCAGCTGCGCGACCTGCGAGAGCAGTTGCAGCGCAGCCTGCCGCCGGAGTCAGACGGGTCCGGCCATGAAATTCCACCGCATTACTGACGGAGCGATCACGTGAGTAAACCCGAGGTGCCACGGATGTCAAAGAACACACCGCTGCCGCTTGCCGAACCGCACGCGTTGGGCTTCGCCACGGATCGATTGCCGCGTATTGCCGCAGCACTGAAGGCGGAGATTGCGGCGGAAGCGCTGCCCGGTGCGGTGCTGATGATCGCGCGGCACGGTAAGCTCGGCTATTGCGAGACCTTTGGTTATATCGACCGCGCAGTACGCACGGCAATGCCGGTCGATGCGATATTCAGCATCGCCTCGATGACCAAACCGCTGGTAACCGTGGGCGCGCTGATGCTGTGCGAGGAAGGGCGGCTTGCCGTCAACGAAGCGGTTGGCAAGTATCTGCCGCAGCTTGCGCGCATGCAGGTCAATCCGCCGCAGTGCGACGGCAGCGCGGGTGCGCCGACGGTTGCCCCGGACCGACTGATGACCATTGAAGACCTGATGCGCCATACTGCAGGGCTGAGCTATGGCCGCGGCAATACGCCGCTGTACAAGCGTTACCCGGTGTCGTCGGATAGTGCTTCAACACAATGGAGCGGCGCCGAGTTCCTCGAACGGCTTGCGGCGCTGCCGCTGCATTACCAGCCGGGCTCGAAGTGGGAATACAGTTTCGGTCTGGATGTCCTCGGACTGGTCGTCGAGGCCGTATCCGGCATGCCGCTGGGACGCTATCTCGAAGAACGCGTGTTCCAGCCGCTGGGCATGCGCGATACCGCGTTCACTGTGCCGCCCGCGAAAACCGCCCGCTATGCCAGGGCGCTGCCGGTCGATCCGGTGACGGGTCAAACGCAGACATTGCGTGACGGGACCACACCACACAAATTTGACTGCGGCGGCGGTTGTGCCGTGTCGACGGCCGCCGATTACATGCGCTTCGCGCAGATGCTGTTGAACGGTGGCGAACTCGACGGCACGCGCATCCTGTCGCGCAAGAGCGTCGAATACATGACTGCCGATCACCTGGGCCCCGAGGTTGATCTGAGCAAACTCAATGATTATCCGAACATCCGCGGTTACGGCTTTGGCCTGGGCGTGGCCGTGCGCCGCAGCGCGGGGCGCGGCGGCATGCCCGGCTCCGCCGGGGAATTCCACTGGGCCGGGTCCACCGGCACTTATTTCTGGGTGGACCCCGCCGAGGCACTGGTGACGGTATTCATGGCCCACGCACCGGGGCCTGTCCGCTATTACCACCGCCAACTGCTGCATACGCTGATTCTGCAGGCGCTGAATTAGGCAATTCCCCGGTTTTTGTGCATTGCGGGGGGGTACGGCCTCACGGGCCGGGGGCGGCCGGCTAACTTGTTGTTTCCTTGGAAAGATGCCCCGTACAGTGCGATAATGCAGGGCATGAATGATTCGCAACCCCCATCCCCGCGCGCCCGCATGCAGGAATTGCTGGCGATTCCTGATCGTAACCGCACTGATGAAGAGTGGGACGAGCTCAATGAGCTCGAGATCGCGCTCGCTTCAGGCAACCGTCCCGGTGCGCCGGATCCGCAGTCGCGGATGACGCATCAGCGTCAGAACAATGGGGGCCAGGGCCGGCAGCAGCCGGGCGGCGGTGGCCGACCGCAGGGCCGAAGCCCCAATAACCCCAACAACCCGGGCAAGAAATTTCACAAGCGCTCCGGCAAACGTCGCGGTGGTGGAGGCGGTGGCAATACCGGCGGCGGTCCGCAGCAACCACCGCAATAAGCGACTGCGCAATTCGCGTGCTGTGCAATCTGCGCGGCCGCCTTAACTTCCGGAGTCCGCATCAATGGCATTGAATCCCGCCGAGCTGCAAAAGCTCAACGCAATGAAACTCGTCAATAAGATGAAAAACGCCGGTGGACACGGCCGGCCCGGCGGCACTGCGGCACCGGTGGATCGACGCGAACAGCGTCGCATCGATCAGGCAGCAGGCCTGGTACCCTTCGCGGTGAAATTAAATGGCGACCTGATCGCTCAAATTAACGCGCTGGCCCTGGAACGCAAGTCCGGTGTCAATGAAATCGTTGCCGAACTGTTGCAAAAAGCGCTGAAGAAGTAGTGACACGTGCAGTAACCGGATGAGGGTGACGCAGATTGCCTGCGGCGTTCTGCCGCATATACATCGTAGGTATATCTGTGTTGTGCCGGTTGGCTGCCCGGCGGTGGATTGTTGACGGATTCCTGCAACTGGCGGCCTTCGCAGATTGCAGTCCGCAAGCAGTGCGGCCATCACCGCCAGCCGGATCAACAGGACGTTACGCATGACTCCCTGTCGCGTGATGTCCGGCGTCTGCAGGCAGTTCCGCGAGTTCGATCAGGCAATTTTCCGTGGCAGACGGGTCCAGAAATGCGATGCGGCAGCCGGCATGACCGATGCGCGGCACCTGATCCAGCAGTGGTATGCCCTTGGCCTTGAGTTCGGCCAGCGCTTCGTCGATGCTCTCGACCTCAAGGCAGATGTGATTCAGACCGCCTTTGCCCTCTGCAATCATCCGGGTCTGCTTGCTGTCGGGCGTGATGCCGGCCAGCAACTCCACCATCGAATCACCCACCGGATACAGCGCCAGCCGCCGCGTCGCGTTCTCCTCGACGCCGCCGAGCTTGATGCCGAAGCAGCCTTCCCAGAGCTTGCGGCTGGCTTCCACATCACGGACCACGATGCCGACATGCTCGATGCGTTTGATTTTCACGGATCTCTCCTCAATGGGTTTCGGTTCAATCATGCCTTGAGCATTGCGTGGACTCAAGTCCGCGATGTAGCCGCGTGCGGTGTAACATGGGGCCGTTGAAATCCGCAGCAGCACCTGTCATGACTGCCGAATCCAAAACCGCAGCACCCCGATGGCGCTCGTCGGTGCCCCTGTACCAGCATCTCGGTTTCCGGCTCGATGCGCTGGACGATGGCCGCTCGCAGGTGCGCCTCGCATTCCAGCAACACCTCGGCAACACCCGAGGCGACGTGCATGGCGGCACGGTGGCGGCGATAGTCGATGCCGCGATGTCACAGGCCGTGCGTTCACTCGTTGATACGGCCATGGGTGTCGCCACCATGAACATGAACATCAATTACCTCGCGCCGGCGCGGGGCGAGATCGTCTGCAAGGGTACGGTGATCAAGCGCGGGCGCAGTATTATGTTCACCGAGGCTGAAGTTTTCGGTGAGGATGGCGAGCTCGCCTGCCGTGCCAGCGGCAGCTACCGCGTTCTGCCGAGTTCGGTGTATAAGAAAAAATCCTGAAATGGATCAGGCGGATTTTTAACGGGCGGTCCCGTGCCGCCACTTATGAGGGAGGCAAGATGACCAAGCCACTGGGTAACGAAGATCTTTCGGACAAGCCCGGCGAACGGGTGATTGACAAACCCGAGCTGCCGCCGGAAGGCATCACCAACGAAAACGATGTGCATACCGAGGTCATTTCAGGGCAGCTGCAGCTCAAGCGCGGCCAGGCGGGACAGTTCGAAGTGTTTTGCGATGAGCCGGCGCGGATCGGCGGAACGGACAAGTATCCGTCGCCGATGGCTTATCTGGCGATGTCCATCGGGTTTTGACTGCTCACCCAGGTTGCGCGGTACGCGCACATGATGAAGATGAAGGTGAGCGGGGCCAACTGTCGCGTCATTTTGCGCAAGCATCTGGGCGGCTCGGTGATGAAGGGCACGGTGTTCAACCGCTGGGAGGGTGTGACCACGCATCTCAAGGTGGACAGTGACGAGCCGGCGGACAAGCTCGCGCACCTGATCAGGAATGCCAAGGCAGGCTGTTTTGCTGAAGGCCTGATCACGCAGCAGGTACCGTTACACAGTCATATCGAAGTGAACGGCAAGCCGTTTCACCTCGACGGCGTCACCGGTCCGACGCCGGGTTAATTGCGCATCAACGGAGTAGAAAATTGAGTGCTCTCGACATACACGCCGGCGGCATCGAGACGCCGCTGCCGGATGGATTCCGGTGGCCGGGCGGCAAGCGCATCGCGGTGTTTTTCCGCGTGTCGTTCGAATGGTGGTCTGACGGCAAGTGGCCGGGCATAGGGCCGATGGGCAACCCCTTGAAACAGGGCGTGCCTGATCTGAATGCCGTGGGCTGGGCGGAGTACGGCCACCGGCGCGGCATACACCGCATACTCGATGTGCTCGCACGCCAGCAGGTCAAGGCGACAATCAACGTGAGCGGAATCATGGCCGAACGCTATCCGCAAACCGTGCGCAAAATTGCTGAAGCCGGTCACGAAGTCGTTGCGCATTCGTACACGATGGACATGATTCCGTGTTACCTCACCGAAGAGGAGGAGCGCGCGAACATCGTTCACACGACCGAACTGATTGAGCGCGCGATTGGGGCGCGCCCTAAAGGCTGGATCAGTCCGCGCAGCACGCCCAGTCTGCGTTCGCCGCGCCTGCTTGCGGATGCCGGGTTCGAATGGCATGGCGATACGCTGAACGATGACCTGCCGTACCGGGTTGAATTCGGCGATCGCTCGATCATCGCATTTCCGAACAACACGGAGGTTAATGACCTGCCGCTGTACATGCGTCATGGCAATGCGCCTAAAGTCATGCTCGAGATTTTTGAGCACTGGCTCGACTGCGCACGGCATCGTGAAATCGGATTGGTACGCATGGACCCGGCAATTCACACTCATGTATTCGGGCGCTCGCCCGGGCTGTTTGTTTATGAAGACATCATTAAGGTCGCGAAGGCGGCCGACGACATCTGGATAGGCACGCGATCCGAAGCGGTTGCCCATGTTCGGCGCACCCTCGGCTGGTGAGGCATAAGGAACGCGTACCGCAATCCATAACCGCAGATCGGCTCCGGCGGGTTAACGCGCCGCAAATCATGCAGCGAGCAACCATCCATGCAGACTGAACACAGTATTTCCCGATGCAGTTGCGCGTTCTTGTGGAAGTGAACCGCGCGCTACTTCATCTCGAGGGCATTACAGGCGGAGATGAAATATCAATTGAATCAATAAGTTGCTATTATTCCACGCGAGTGATGTGCCGGGTGGCAACAATGGACCGCGGTCAGGTGAAATCCAGACGCGTGTCGCGCAGTACGCCGAACAACTCGATGGGATCGCGGCGCGGAATGACCAGGGGCGGCAATTCAGCGGCGTCAATAGCGAATCCGGTTGCCGCAAGCGCATCCATGACGGTCTTAGAAAAAACAAACTCGCCGGCACGAGCGCGGTGCAACAGGCGTTCAGCGATGCTGACGCTGTCGCCGATGACCAGCGGTTGCCTGG
>JAOUIN010000114.1 GCA_029883965.1 Betaproteobacteria bacterium | reverse complement strand
CTGGGCACCATCGACGATCCGGAATTCGCTCGAGGATTTTTCGCCATCTGGCTGGATCCGCGTACCCAGGTGCCGGATTTGCGCATGGCATTGCTGGGGCGCAGTGAACACGCTCAGTAAACGCGCACTGGCGGCCTACGCGGCTGCCGGGCTGCCGCTGGCTGCGGCGGCATTGCCGGTGTATGTGCATGCGCCGAAGTTCTACGCTGAACTCGGGCTCGATCTCGCGCTGATTGGTGCACTGCTGCTGGCCGTGCGCGTGCTCGATGCCGTCAGCGATCCGCTGCTCGGTCTGCTCGCGGACCGGATGCCGGCGCGTTGGGGTGGACACAAGGCGCAGCTCGCGGCAGCGGTGCCGCTGATCGCCGCCGGCATGTATCTGCTGTTCCATCCCCCTGGTAACGGCATCGCGCTGGCGTCCTGGCTGGCGATGTCTCTGGTGCTGGTTTATCTCGGGCTGAGCGCCGCCAGTATCAGCTATTTCGCATTGGGCAGCGCATTGTCGCGGGACTATGCCGAACGCACGCGCATTACCGCGGCGCGCGGCATTGCAGCCCTGACCGGCGTGCTGCTTGCCGCCGCGCTGCCGGAACTGCTCGCGCAGCGACATGGTGCGGTCGCCGGCATGGCTTATTTCAGTTTGGCATTCGCGCCACTGGTGCTGGTCGGCGTGGCCATTACGGTGCTGGCCGGACCGCAGGCGCCAGCGATGCGGCGCGCGCCCGTGTTACGGCTCGAGAGTTTGTTGCTGCCGCTGCGCAATGCGCGATTCCGGCGTCTGGCGGCCACCTTTCTGGTCAACGGCGTGGCCGCGGCAATTCCGGCGACGCTGGTGCTGTTCTACGTTGCGGATGTGCTGCAACGTCCGGACCTGACCGCGATGTTCCTGGTGCTCTACTTCGTAGCCGGCGCCGCAGGTATGCCGGCGTGGGTGCGTATTGCCGCAGTGACCGGCAAGGCCCGCGCCTGGCTGCTGGCAATGGGGCTGGCCATTGCAGCGTTCGTCTGGGCCTATTTTCTCGGCTCCGGTGATGTCGCGGCGTTTGCTGTCGTGTGCGTACTGTCAGGCCTGGCTTTTGGCGCGGACCTGGCCTTGCCGGCCTCGATGCTGGCTGACGTGATCGACGACGACGAAGCGCGGGATGGGCGCCCCGACGGCGCCTATTTCGGCTTCTGGCATCTGCTTGAGAAACTGGCTTTGGCGCTGGCGGCGGGCATCGCGCTGCCGCTGTTGCAGTTCCTGGCCTATGTTCCCGGCACAGCGGTCGCCCCCGGCTCGGCCCTGCCGTGGGTGTATGCGTTGCTGCCCTGCGCGATCAAGCTCGCCGCGGTAGCCATGCTGTGGTTTGCCGCGCCGGAACCGGTGCGGTCGGGAGTTCTTAAAGGAGAAATGACTTGAATCGATTTCGTTTGTTCCTGGTCGCGCTGTTGCTGGTCTTGGCGGGTTGCGGTGCCGTCCCGGTGGAGCATTACCGCGACGAGCGGCCCCAGCTCGATCTGCAGCGCTACTTTGATGGCACCATCGATGCCTGGGGCATGTTTCAGGACCGCAGCGGCAAGGTGGTCAAGCGCTTTCAGGTACGTATCGATGCGCGCTGGAACGGCAATACCGGTACTCTCGATGAGCATTTCGAGTATTCCGACGGTACGCGCAGCCGCAGGGTCTGGACCATTACGCGGCTCGACGCGCATCGGTATATTGGGACCGCCGATGACGTGGTCGGTGAGGCGCAGGGTCTGGCTTACGGCAATGCGCTGCGCTGGCAGTACGTATTGAAACTGGAGGTCGACGGGAAAACCTATGACGTGGACTTCGACGACTGGATGTATCTGATGGATGACCGGGTCATGCTCAATCGTTCCGCGATGAGCAAGTTCGGAGTGTATCTGGGTGAGGTCACGCTGACGTTCCGCAAGCGCACATGAGCCTGAACGCGCCCATCCGCGACTGGCGCGGCAAACGCGTCTGGATTGTCGGTGCCTCCAGCGGCATTGGTGCTGCAGTGGGCCGGCAGTTGCTGGCGCTGGGCGCGCGGGTTGCGCTGTCAGCGCGCAGCACAGCTGCTCTGGAGCGCATGGCGGCGCCGCATGATGGCTCGGCTCTGGCGGTACCGCTGGACGTGACCGATGCCGCTGCGGTTGCACCGGCACTGCAACGCGTGGTTTCTGCCTGGGGCGGGGTTGATCTCGTGCTGCTGTGTGCGGGCAGCCACCGGCCGGTGCGTGCATGGGAACTGGATGCGGCGGATGCGCGGAGGCTGGTCGACGTGAATCTGAACGGCGTAATCAATTGTCTTCCGCCGGTGGTGGCGCAGTTGCTGCAGCAGCAAGGCGGTGGCGTCGCCGTGGTGTCCAGTGTCGCCGGTTACGGCGGTTTGCCCACGGCACTCGTTTACGGCGCGACCAAGGCGGCATTGATCAATATGACGGAAACGCTGTATCTGGATCTCGCACCGCGCGGTCTCGGCGTTTATCTGATCAATCCCGGATTTGTAAAAACACCGTTGACCGACAGGAACACGTTTCCGATGCCGGCGCTGATCAGTGCGGACGAGGCGGCGCGCGAGATCATTGCGGGTCTGGAACGGGGCCGATTCGAGATTCATTTTCCGCGGCGATTTACGCGGTGGCTGAAGTTGTTGCGGCTGTTGCCGTACCGCTGGTATTTCGCGCTGGTGCACAAGGGTACGGGGCTGTGATGCGTGATCGTGTCGAGGCGCTGGTGCGGTCCTTCGAGACGCTGACGCCGCAGTCGGTAGCGGAACTGGGGCGGTTATATGCCGAGGATTGCCGGTTCAAGGATCCATTCAACGACATCCGCGGCAGAGATGAGTTGCAGGCGGTGTTCCGTCACATGTTCGAGCAGCTTGAAGCGCCACGATTCATCGTGCGCGACCGTGTCGTCGATGCGCCGCGCGTGCTGCTGACCTGGGATTTCCAATTTCGCTTCCGGCGCTGGCGCCGCGGCGACACGCAGACGATACACGGCGCGAGTCTGCTGGTATTCGACGCCGCCGGGCTGGTCGCGTCGCATCGGGACTACTGGGACGCAGCGGAGGAGTTGTACGAGAAAGTACCCGTTCTGGGTGGGCTGCTGCGCTGGTTGAAACGGCAGGGGCGCCCGCGGGCGCCCCTGAAAAAATGAAATAACCCGTTGTTTTTATTTATATTTTTATGGCTTAATCGAGATATTCGAACACTCGCACCACCTTGCGCACGCCACCGGTGGTGCGTGCAATTTCAGTGGCATCTGCAGCTTCCTGTTTTTTCACCAGCCCCAGCAGATAGACCACGCCGTTCTCGGTAATCACCTTGACGTGCAGCGCGTTGAATTTCCCGGAATCGACGAAACGTCCCTTGACCTTGGAAGTCAGCACTGAGTCGTTGGTGCGAGCCTGCATCGAGGTGTTGCCCGAAACCTGCAGTTCATTGAACACGCTGCGGACATTCTCCACTGCACGGGCGATGCGCTCGGCATCCGCCTTTGCGGCGTCGCTGGGCACCTCACCGGTCAGCAGCACGGCGCGGTTGTAGCTGGTGACGTTGATATGGGCGTCCTTGATTTTATCCCCGATGCGGCTGCTGGCTTTTTGCTCGATACCTTCATCTTCGGTCATGGTTCCCATTGTGCGGCGATCCTCCGCGACCATGTAACCGGTCGCGGCGGCACCGCCGACGACTGCCGCGGCGCAACCGGCGAGCACCGGCAGCATGGCGATACAGGTCAACGCAAGTATTTTTCGCATTTATTCAACTCCCAGAAGTAAGCAGTCAATCCCGTCGCAAAGACAGTGCAGTGTCAGCAAATGCACCTCCTGTATGCGCGCGGTACTGTTGGCCGGTACGCAGACATGTACGTCGGCCGGTTTCAGGATTTCGCCCATTTTCCCGCCGTTGCGCCCGGTCAGCGCGACCACCCGCATGTCGCATTCGTGCGCAGCTGCAATCGCCGCAATGACATTGAGCGAGTTGCCGCTGGTTGAAATGGCGAGCAATACGTCGCCCGCATGTCCGAGCGCGCGTACTTGCTTTGAAAACACCTGGTTGAAATCGTAGTCATTGGCAATTGAGGTCAGGGTCGAGCTGTCGGTGGTCAGTGCCATTGCGGCCAGTCCGGGGCGTTCGACCTCAAACCGGTTCAGCAGTTCCGCAGAAAAATGCTGAGCATCGGCGGCCGACCCGCCATTACCGCAGGCGAGAATCTTGCCGTCCTGCTGCAGACACTGAACCATGGTCTGAACCGCAGTGGCGATGGGCACGGCTAGAGCATCCATGCTTTGCAGCTTGAGATGTGCGCTCTCTGAAAAATTCTCGCTGATTCGGGCAATTAAATCCATGATGGCCGGTATTGTACTCTCAAGCGCCGGCATTCTTTCTATTCTTCTATGGCGTTGCGTATCCACTCGACCTGCACGGGTTCCCCGGTCAGCAGCACCGCGTCGAAGCGGCAGGGTGGGACCGGATGAACGGTGGCAAGGTAATGGCGGGCGGTTTTCAGCAGGCGCCCGCGTTTGGCCGGGGTGATGCTGGCGGCGGCACCGCCGTACGACGAGTCGGCGCGATGGCGGACTTCGACGAAAACGACGGTGTTGCCCTCGCGGGCAATCAGGTCGATCTCACCGAAGCGGCAGCGGTAATTTTTCTGGACAACGATCAGGCCGCGGCTGCGCAGAAAATCCGCTGCCCGCGTCTCGGCTTGTTCACCGCGCGGGTTCACGCGCCGGCGGTTCAGCGAGTTGCGGACGGCCGTCAACATAACGCCCCGCGATCAGTCTGCGCTCGATCTGACCGTCGGGCCCCAGCGACAAATGCCCTGTGACACCATCGAGCCGGATGTCACGAGCGCCGGCAAGCAGCAGTTGTGCCACACGCCAGGCATCGATTCCCAACGCATAGAGGCGCTCGAGGTCCGCCGCGCCCCGGGGGGTTGCGCGCGGGTAGATCATGACCGCGGCGTGGTTGGGTTCGAGCAGCCACGGCATGTCGACAAACCGCACGCCGGCGAGATCGTATCCCGCCAGCGGACCGGGTTCGCTCACATGCACTGCGGAAGTTGCATAGACCGGGCTTGCGCCAAGGTAAGCGCGCGCTGTCCGCGCATCGGCGTAGCTCAGTGCAAGAAAATACATGTCCGCATTGGCGCGCACGACAGCGCGCAGTTTTTCCGGGTCGGGGGAATAGGCTGCATCAACTGCGTTTCCACCCAATCGCAAGAACTCCCGTGCAAAAGCCACCTGCATGCGGCGCTGAACAGGACCGCCGCTGCTGATGATGACAGCATTGCGGCGACCTTCCCGCCAGGCCAGTTGTGCCACCTGATGCGCTTCGGTTTCGACCTGCAGACTCAGCGTGTAGAGATTGCCCGGTGACCGGCCGACGTTTTCCGGGACATTCAACGCCAGCGTCGGCACCGGAACCGGTTCGCCAAACGCCAGCGCAGTGACTGCGTCGCGGGTCAACGGACCGACGACCACCTGGGCCCCGGCGGCAACTGCTGTGCGATAACCTTCCAGCACATTGCCGACTTCCTCGGAAACGGCGTACTCGCGTACGGGCAGCACGCTCTGACCCTGAACTTTCGCGGCCGCGCGAAAACCGTCGCGCAGGGCGCCGGCGTGCTGACCGAATATCTTTGAATTGACCGGCAGCAACAGGGCGATGTGCGGCGTCTGGCCGGAACCGGCGACCGGCACCGCGCCGGCGTCGCTGGCCAACGCGATGGGCGCTCCGTATAGTACGGACGCTAATCCTGCAATGATGCTGGTGTGAAGCAGGCGGTGGATCATGATCGGAGCCCAGTGGTGGTGCGAAGCGTGGATACAGAATCTGTAATCGGCAGAGGCACATTATATGTAGTCGCGACACCGATCGGAAATCTGTCCGATATCACGCTGCGCGCGCTGGATGTGCTGAAAACCGTGGACGTGATCGCGGCGGAAGATACGCGGGTCACGGTCAGGCTGCTGGACCGCCACGGCATTGCCGGGAAACTGGTCGCCGTGCACGAGCACAATGAGCGCCGTGCCGCCGGGCGCATCATCGGTATGCTGGCCGAGGGCAAATCGGTGGCCGTGGTCAGCGACGCCGGTACTCCGGGCATCGCGGACCCCGGCGCACAGGTGGTTGCCGCGGCGCGCGACGCCGGCTATGCCGTCGTACCGGTGCCCGGGCCGAACGCGGCGGCGGCACTGCTGTCGGTCAGCGGGTTCGGTACCAGCCGGTTCCTGTTTTGCGGTTTCCTGCCGTCGCGTGCGGCCGAGCGCCGCCGGGCGCTGGCGGAACTCGCTGCGCAAACCGCGACCCTGGTGTTTTACGAGGCACCGCATCGCGTGATCGAGTGCGTAACCGATATTTGCGCGGCCATGGGCGGCGACCGCGACATCGTGTTCGGTCGCGAACTGACAAAAATGCACGAGACCGTGCATCGCTGCCGGCTTGATGCCGCAGTGGCCTGGCTGCAGACCGATGAGAACCATCAACGGGGCGAATTCGTGCTTGCCGTACAGGGGGCGCCTGAAATGCAGCAGCCCGATGAGGCTGACGCCGACGCCACGCTCGGCATCCTGCTCGATGAATTGCCGCTGAAACAGGCCGTGGCTCTGGCAGTCAGGCTGACCGGCGGCAGCCGCAATGTCCTGTACCAGCGCGCGCTCGCGCTAAAGGAAAAATCACCAGACAAAGGCAGTGCGCCGGCTTGAATTTACTGTTTGTCATGCAGCGTTTACCATTCCCGGCATTCTTCGAATACGGTCCCGCAATGAATCCCAACATCTTATGACGCCAATCACCATCACCCGGCCCGACGACTGGCACCTGCATCTTCGCGACGGTGCTGCCATGCGCGACGTGTTGCCGCATACGGCGGCACGGTTTGCGCGCGCGATTGTCATGCCCAACCTGAGGCCGCCGGTCACCACTACGGCGCTGGCGCTGGCTTACCGCGACCGTATTCGTGCGGCATTGCCTGCGGGCAGCCGTTTCGAGCCGTTGATGACGCTGTATCTGACGGACAACACGTCGCCCGCGGAAATCGCGACGGCGAAACAAAGCGGCGCGGTGCATGCGGTGAAATATTACCCGGCGGGTGCGACGACGAATTCCGATTCGGGTGTAACGGCGATCGAGAAATGTTTTCCTGTCCTGGAGGCAATGGAGAGGGCCGGCATGCCGCTGCTGGTTCACGGTGAAGTTACGGATGCGGAGATCGACATGTTTGACCGGGAGCGGGTGTTTATCGAGCGCACGCTGGCGCCGCTGACCGCGCGTTTCCGCAAACTGAAGGTGGTCATGGAAC